>JBAQKP010000139.1:0-7594 GCA_049301135.1 Moraxellaceae bacterium
ACCAGAAAGTGCCGAAGTGACAATAGATTCCTCTGTGAGTGAATCGACAGCAGAGAAAATCACTACGTCAAAACTGGCACAGAAAATTGGCTTGAAAACCCCTGCGCTACTTGAGAAATTAGTTCAAAATGGTTATTTACGATGCGAAGCAGAAAAGCACTACATAACCCAAAGAGGCAAAGAAATCGGTGGGGAGTTTTGAATGAGTCCGAAATTTGGTGCTTACTTTCTTTGGCCTGACACTTTTACTGCTGACTGAGGTAAATTTCATGGCCGAATTTGCCAGTTGGTATCCGTGGATTAAGGCATGGCACGTCATTGCGATGGTGTGCTGGTTTGCGGGGCTATTTTATTTGCCGCGCCTATTTGTCTATCACGCGATGAGCGACGATCAAATCAGCCGTGATCGCTTTGTGATCATGGAGCGCAAGCTGTATCGCGGCATCATGTGGCCGTCGTTGATTGCGACATGGCTGCTGGGCTTGTGGATGGTCGGGATTTTTTGGGATGTGTATAAAAGCCAAGTCTGGCTACATATTAAAATCGGCTTGGTGATTGCCCTCACGCTGTATCACTTGGCCTGTGGCTACTATCGCAAGCAAATGATCGAACAACCCAACCTAAAAAGCCATGTGTTCTTTCGCTGGTTCAATGAAGCACCGGTGTTGGTGTTGATTGCCGTGTGCATGCTGGTGATCGTCAAGCCGCAGTTTTAAGCTGGTCTCACCTGAATGCAATCGATTGGCTACCCGCTGCCCAAACAGCAGACTCGACAAGCAATCGAGATTCGTAAAAGCCGCTTTATTACCACGTTGGCGCCGGTCACTGATGCGACGCAAGTGCAGGCGTTTTTAAATCAGATCAAACACGAATTTCCAGATGCCAGCCATCATTGTTGGGCGTTTTTGCTCGGTCGTCCGAAAAGCTCTGCCCACGTCGGCATGAGTGACGATGGCGAGCCGAAAGGCACGGCGGGTCGCCCGATGCTGACTGTGCTGCTGCATGCCGATGTCGGCGACGTGATGGTGATCGTCACCCGCTATTTTGGCGGGACGAAGCTGGGTACGGGCGGCCTACAGCGCGCCTATAGCGACTGTGTCAAACAGATCTTGGCTGACCTTGAAACCACGCAGCGTGTGAATTATTGCAGCATGACGCTGCAACTCGATTACGCGGATTTTGACCCATTACAGCGACAACTTAGCCAACTGCAAGCCCTGATCGGTACAGCCGACTATACAGAGCGGATTCGGCTAAACGTACAACTGCCTGATCAGCATTTAACTGATTTCAAGCACTATCTGGGCAATCATCCGCAGATCGACTATCAAGTCGAGGCTGAAAATCCCGCATCTGCTGCGATTCTCGACTGAGCGGCGGTCACTACCATTTCCACCTTCCAACGCTGATCGGCCAAACGCGCTTGCACACAGGCACGCGGCGGCGCATGGCCAGCCAGCAACCACGCATCCCAGACCTGATTCATCGCCGCATAATCCGCCATGTCCGCCAAATAAATCGTCACCATCAGCAGTTGGGTTTTATCACTGCCCGCTTGTGCCAATAACTGATCAATCAGCGTGAGGACTTGTTCGGTTTGACCGGCAATCTCAGCGCTCGCGTCTTCTGGCACTTGACCGGCCAAATAGACCACGCCCTGATGAATCGCCGCTTCGCTATAACGGGTCGCCACGTGTAGTCGTTGCATGCTTAGTTTCTCTCTACTTCAGTCATATCACAGGCTTTACAGTTTAAACACATGCCGATTTTCTCGGCACGGCCTGCGTCGGTCAGCACCCACATCCGATTGATCCACGGCGGCTGATGCCGTACATGTTGGCGATGTCCACAAGCCAAATAAGCAACCCAATCGCCCAATTCATCCTGCGCAAAATCAATCATCGGCTGTTGCATGTTCATTAATCTCCAGCACAACCACCACCACCGCTGTCGCTGTCACCGCCACTATTGCTGTCGGTATCACTCCGGTTCTGATCTGAGCAACCCTCATGGGTGCTGCTATGCCAAACCGTGTTAGACGCTATAGGGTCATCCTGCGGATTCAATATCGTACCACTCAATGCCGTGGAATTTGGCAGTAACTGTAGCAGCAACAGCAGTACAAATCCGATAATCAATAGCAGCAACCCAATCAACCGGCCACCGATCAACAGTGCCAAGCCAAAAAACAGCAACCCAACACCGAGTAAAACCTGAAATTTCATGACGCTTGCACTCAGAAACACCGTCTACTTGAATAGCGTTTTTGTGCATGAAGCGCAAATATTTTTAAATAAATCCCAAATTGAAATTGACTATTGTCAACATGACAGAGTAGTCTCAAAGCATGTACTGCGAGTTCAATTGGATGGCTGAGTGATGAACCAACAACATTTTGACGTATTGATCATTGGTGCAGGTATTTCTGGCATCGGCATGGCCTGTCACTTACGCCGTGACTGCCCAAAAAAAACCTTTGCGATTTTGGAACGGCGGCAAGCGATTGGTGGTACATGGGATTTATTCCGTTATCCGGGTATCCGCTCTGATTCTGATATGTCAACGTTTGGCTTCGATTTCCGGCCGTGGACTGAATCCAATGTACTCGCCGATGGCCCTGCGATCCGTCAATATGTACAAGACACCGCACAACAACATGGCGTGAGTCAGCATATTCATTTTGGCCGTAAAGTGGTGCATAGCGAATGGTCGTCGGCTGACAAGCTGTGGACAGTCGCCGTGGTCAATGAAGCGACGGGCAACACTGAGCGTTGGACAGCCAATTTCCTGCTCGGCTGTACTGGTTACTACAACTATGATCAAGGCTATAAGCCAGAATTTCCAAATGAAGCGGCGTTTAAAGGTCAGGTGATCCACCCACAACACTGGCCAGAAAATCTGGACTACAGCGGCAAAAAAGTCGTCATCATCGGGAGTGGTGCAACCGCGATTACCCTCGTACCTGCAATGAGTGGCACGGCAGAACATGTCACCATGCTGCAGCGTTCACCGACCTATATCGCCACCGTGCCATCGGTTGACTTTTTATACGAAAAAATGAAAAAGGTGCTACCCGCCTCTATCGCTTATCGCCTGACCCGCAATCGCAACATTAATCTACAGAAATTTATCTTTAGCCTGTCACGGCAGAAGCCAGAACTGGTAAAGCGCTTACTGCTGGCTGGGGTGCGTCGTCAAGTCGGTAAACAGGTCGATATGAAGCACTTCACCCCAAGCTACAATCCTTGGGATCAGCGTTTGTGTGTGGTACCAAACGGGGACTTGTTTAAAGCCCTGCGTAAAGGCAAAGCCTCGATTGTCACCGATGAAATCGCGCAATTCACCGAAACCGGCATCCAGTTAAAGTCTGGCGAACATCTCGATGCTGATATTATTGTCAGTGCAACTGGTTTGAACGTAAAGATGCTGGGTAACTCAACCGTGTCAATCGACGGCAAGCCGCTGGAAATCAGCAAACACCTGACCTACAACAGCATCATGGTCGAAGGCGTGCCGAACGCGGCGATCATCTTCGGCTATACCAATGCGTCTTGGACACTGAAAGTCGATATCGCTGCTGACTATATCTGCCGCATGTTCAACCACATGGACAAGCAGGGCTACGAGACTGTCGTGGCGACCGACACCGAGGGCTGTGCCACCGAAGATACCGTATTGGGCGGCTTGTCATCCGGCTATATCCGTCGCGCAGTCGATAACCTGCCAAAACAAGGCAGTAAAGGCCCTTGGCAGGTGATGAACAACTACACCGCCGACCGCTCGATGTTGCGTAAAGCCAGCTTCGATGATGCGTTCTTGCAGTTTGGTGGCAAAAAAGCCAAGAAGAAAAAACTGCTCGGTGTGTTTGGCTGATGATTTGAGGCTTTAGCCTTAATCGGTTGTTTTATAAATCGCAGGGGAATGTATCGTTCCCCTGCTTTTTTATTTTTTTAAGATACTTCTGCGGCTAACCGACTAAAATCCTCTGCATGTTGCACCAATAACTGCCGAATATGTTTTTGATGCACAAAAGCCAAGTCCATCTCAGCGGCTTGCTGTAGGTCTACCCATTTTGCATTTAAGGTTTCTCTCGGGTCTTCCGACTGTACCGACAGCGCCGGATAGTCTGCACTCGACCACGCAAACAACACGGCATAATGAAAGGCGAGATTTTGTTTTTGGTCAGTCGGTGCGTCGTTAATCCGCCACGGCTTTGGGTCGGCGATCACGGCGGGGGCATGTGCCAAAACCGCTGGCAACCACAAGCCGGTTTCCTCATACACTTCGCGCTGCATGGCCTGATACAGGGTTTCATCCCAATCCAAATAACCCGCAGGTAGCGCCCAATACCCCGCAAATTCGGCATCTTGCAAACCACGCTGCATCAGCAAAATCGACCATGTTTTTTGTTGAATATCGTATAAACAAATCTCGGCCACTACGGCATTGGCACGCGCATGATGCAGCGTGCGACCGTCTTGGGTCTGGATTCTGGGATTCGGTCGGTTATGAAACTGTGGCGATACAGACATGAAGGCGACTCATTTAAATGGCTTTGGCAGAGTCAACATTGGAGTAGAAAATACGATATTTTGCAAACTACAAACCTTGTATTTGTAAGTTATAAATAACGAATTGACGCATGATGCACAATCAGAAGGTGATGCCTTGTTTTTCCATGCAGGTATGACAAGTCTGACGATTCATATGACCAGTCAATAGGAAGCGCTGGCATGTCTGGCACGTTGCAAAATAATGCTCTCGTTTAAGCAGTTCATACTGCTGACGTTGTATCTGCTCTGATGAACTGCTGACTGGCAAGCTTTTGACCCAATGCCATGTACTCTGCGGCTCCTGCCCGTGCCATTCAGTACTCATCACCCACAGCTCAATCGCATCAATTGTTGTTCGGATTTGGGTATACTCTTGGATTAAATGCTCGGGAGTCATTATTTTAGCAGCAGCTTGTGTGAAAAAGTTTTAGAACGATGATCAGCAAAGCTTGCAGCCCTAGAGTATTGTCTTTTGCAGCATCAGCAGCAAGTCTTTCAAATATATCTCCAAAGAAAACCGATAAAATAGTGCAGTCACTATTGCTAGCGTCACGGAGTAAGCAACAGCTCTCTTTATTAAGCGACCACTGTTCTTTTTTTGCTGAGCTCTTGAGCTGCTAGGGGGGCGTGGAGTATTGGTATTATTTCCAAGATCAACAGTAAAACCGCCGCTTGAGTGAGTATTGGAGTTGAACTCCATGTTGGGTCGATTGTGACTGAGGTTATTTTGCACATTTTCGACTGTCGCCTGTATGGGATGCACTGCTGCTGATGCAGCACTGTCATCGAATCCACTAAGATCTAGATCGCCCAAATCTACTGGTTCAGACTCAGGCTCAACTGGGTTGGCAGCATTGGCTTTTTCATACCCAATCAAATCATCCTCCATACAACGAATTAATGTCTTCTGGTATGACAGCAGCGCCGCTTGTAATTCACTCATAAAAAAGCCTCAGCGGCGAATTTGGGCATAAAAGACACTCTGGACAGTATCTCGTGGCCGTGTCAATTGACTGCGCTCACGCAACACCACGGTATATCGGCATGAAGGATACTTGGTGATCGCTCCCATCCAAGTTGAAACAAAGCCTCTTAATGACCAAGACATGCCTTGCTGTAAGTTTTTAACACCAATTTCCTGTGCCAAGCTGGCAAGTTCTGGCTCAAAACTGATCAGCTGAATATTGCTATTAGTCGAAACAAATATTGCGATCGCTTTCGGTGTTTTTCCATCAGCGGAAAAAATACACGGTGGCTTGCCCTGCCCCTTTTCCAATACATCGCGAGCCTTGTCTATACCACCATACTTTTCCACAAGCTCACCCGCTTCTTTGGCGGCTTCTAAATTCTCAATAGGAGCTAGTGTGGTAAGCTTATCAATCAACTCTCTCACGGTTTTGATGTTGTACTTCGCGGCAAGCTCCTCCCACTCTTTGGACTGTTCAGAATGCTGTTGCTGAACATAAATGTATGCTAGCAGTACAATCATGACCAGAAAAAGCATCTGAAGAAAAAAATCTACCAATGTTAAATACAACACATCTTCACGCTTATTCATGCAGTTCCTTCCTTAGCGTGTTGCCTGTGCTGAATCACGAAATTTTTGCGCAATCTCTGTTGATCTCTTTGCAACCACAACTAAGGCACTCTCTACTTGAGACACAGAGCTATTCACCTCAGACACTGACCGGACTAGTTGCTCACTCGTTGTAATTGCTTTATTTAAGATGCTGTCGCACCCATTTAAATAGCGCTCGTGACTTTGTTCGTAACCATCATACTGCTGGCTAATCACCGAGAGCACCTGATGTGATTTTCTTGCTGTGTCAATTAACTGTTCAGTGGTTTGGCTTAAGACTTGTGCAGACTGTTGAATTTTTAAATTGTAGTCTTGCGTACTTTCTGTAAGCCCGCCCAACTTGTCGGTTATCGTGACTAGGCTGTGAGCAACTTGAACAGTGCTTTGTTCTAAATGTGAATTGCTATCATGCATTTTTTGCTGAATATTAGCCGTCTGCGTCGAAAAATCCTCGCATGATTGCGAAAGCTTTTGAACTGCTTGATTGGTTTTCTGGCTAATACTGACGAAGTCGAGCGTACTAATCTGAGCATGCGTTTTTTGGCTCAGTTCGGCTAGACCTGCATAGGCTTCGGTGTGTAGATTCAGCTGCTGCTGCATTAAGTTTGCAACCATCTGCGAGATCTGGGCTATTGAATTTTGCGTCGCAAGTGTAATTTGTTCATGTGCAATTTTAATGGCTTGTGAGTTTTCGGCTATGGCGTTTTGATGAGCCTGCTGCATTTTTTGCACAGTTTCAGCATGTAACTCTAACTGTTGCTGACGCAAGTCTTCATTCAGTCTTTTTAGTTGGTCAGCAAAGCCGACGACTTCAAGACGCAACTCTCCTAGACTGGCAACCAGCTCTCGACGCTTTTGGGTATCATCTGTTTCATCGGACTGAGTATCGTCTAGTTTGGCAATAACAATTAGCCTGCCAACCAAACCAAAGCAGGTTGCAATTAGACCAATTGCAAACTGTGAAAAAACCGATTTTAGATTTTCTAACTTGAAATCGCCAGATGAACCAAAGTGAACATACGAAGAAACAGCTAGTGAAATAATCGTGAGTCCAAAGCCCAAATAATAGATACTGTCGGCATCATTTTGGGTATTAAGATGCTGGCGCGAATTAATCCATACTCCATAGCCAATCACCACACCCAAAACTAAAATCGCCAGAACCAAATTTGGCAGATTAAAGTAAATAGAGGCTGTGGTTAAACCCGCAGAGATAAGCCCTGTCAACTTAAAAGCAGCAGGTAAGCCTTTTGCTGCTGTGGCTGTATCACTTGTATCACCCATCATCGAATCCTACGGTTGCTCTATTGATGTATTTGAAGTGTTGGCGACTGTGGTACCATATGCACCTGGTAGATCCAACATGGATATACCTATTTGTGCCTGATCGGTTTTTTCCATATTTCCAAAAAACCAGTTCCAAAATGTAGCGCGGCATTTGGCTTCAAGCTCACTGATACCC
>JBAQKP010000140.1:0-7978 GCA_049301135.1 Moraxellaceae bacterium
AAAATGGCTTGGTCAAGAACGAGGCCTAAAAGGCCATGAAGACTTAATTGACGCAATGGTCACGGTCATTGAGCAAAGATCTGACGTTGTTTGCGTCATTATTGGTGGCGCATGGGGTAAGTCTGAAGACTACTACGAATCAGTAAAAAAATATGGAAGAGACCGTCTGGGTGATCAAGTGATTTTTTTGGGAACACGACGAGATGTGCCACAGCTTTATCCAGATTTTGAGATGGTGGTACATCCTTCACATTCAGAAAATCTAGGTGGCGCTGCTGAATCATTGATTTTAAGTATACCTACAATTGCGAGTAATACAGGTGGTTTTCCTGATATTGTGATTGACGAAAAAACAGGTCTATTATTTGAAACCAAAAATACGGATATGCTTGCCAAAAAAATCATTCAAATTCTTGATGATCCTATTGGAGCCAAAAAAATGGCAGAAAATGGACATGAGCTAGTGATTCATGCATTGGATGTGAATCAAACTGCCAAGCATGTATTTGAGTTTTATCAACACGTTCTCAGTGAGGAAAAAAATGAAACGCCTCGTTGATTTAATATTAGGGCTAATAGCAACTGTTCTGCTATCTCCTATACTCATCATCACAGCCATCTTAGTTAGCCGTAAACTCGGTTCCCCGATATTTTTTACCCAAGTCAGACCGGGTAAGGACGGCAAACCATTTAAAATGGTCAAGTTCCGTACCATGCGTGACGCAATTGATGCACAAGGTAACCCACTACCAGATGCCGAACGCCTCACACCGTTTGGCCGCCGCTTACGCTCGACCAGTATCGACGAACTACCCGAACTCTGGAACGTGATCAAAGGCGAGATGAGCCTCGTCGGGCCACGTCCGTTATTGATGGAATACCTACCGCTATATAGCCCCGAACAAGCCACACGCCATGACCTCAAACCGGGCATGACTGGCTGGGCGCAGATCAATGGTCGTAACGCGATCAGTTGGGAAGACAAGTTTAAGCTTGACACATGGTATGTGCAGCATCAGTCGCTATGGCTGGATATCAGGATCATGGCCTTAACAGTCAAAAAAGTGCTGGTGCGGGATGGCATTAGTGCCGAAGGCGAAGCAACCATGGCCCGTTTTACGGGTAGTCAGGAGCAGCAAAAATAATGTCCACTACTCTTTATGCAGTGTATGGTGCAAGTGGCTTTGGCCGTGAGGTGATGCCTTTAATCAAAGCACAATATCCAGATGATGATGCACAATTTGTTTTTATTGATGATGGTGAGCAGCAAGATCGCTTAAACGGATACCTTGTCTGGTCATATCAGCAGTTCTTACAACATCCAGCAGTTCATAAAAATATCATCATTGCCATCGCTAACTCACAAATACGCGAAAAGCTGACTCTTCGCTGTGAGCAAGACGGATTTACGCTTATCAGTGTGTTCGCTCCACATCATGTTCAGATGGATGCTGTTGATGCACAAGAAGGCTTAATCTTATGCCCCTTTACGACATTGACCTCTAATATTCGGATTGGTCGTCACGTTCATCTTAATATTTATTCTTATATTGCACATGATTGCATCATTGGTGACTTTGTTACCTTTGCCCCACGCGTCAGTTGTAATGGCAACGTGATTATCGAAGACCATGCTTATATCGGTACAGGAGCAGTGATCAAACAAGGCACACCAGACAAGCCATTGATTATTGGCCGTGGTGCAGTGATAGGTATGGGTGCAGTAGTGACCAAGAGTGTGCCTGCTGGGGTAACTGTGGTAGGCAATCCAGCCAGACCTTTTGTGAAATAAAAGGTTAGATGTTGATTTTTTAAGTCTGTATCAGCTTTAAATGGCTTTTACGATTGCGCACATGGCTGCGGCATTACCGTTTTATCGCAGCCAGAAGTGGCTTAATTTTGAAGCATTGCTGATTGGTACAATGCTGCCAGACTTACCTTATTTTTTAAATAGTGATCGGGCAGTCTGGCAGCAGTCGCATCAGTGGTTAGGTATATTTACCTATTGCCTACCTTGGGGATTATTGGTATTTGTGCTGTGGCATTGGATGCTTAAGGCGGCTGCGGTTGCGCTGATTCAGCCTTGGCCTACCGTGCAACTTCTGTTTAGTGCACCTAGCAACCTTATTGATCAAACTACTACCGGTCAACATTCTTGCTCTAAGTTGAGACAGTACGGTTATTTTTGGCTGACCGTTGTTTTCGGTTTAATGCTTGGTACAAGCACGCATCTACTCTGGGATGGCATCACCCACCCAGATGGCTTTACTGCCCAGCACGTTAACTGGCTGCAATATCCATTAGAGATCGCGGTTTTAGGCGTTATGCCGGTTGCGCGGTTATTGCAATATGTTAGCTCTATTGCTGCACTGGTCATACTAGTCGTTTTTGTATGGTGCAGACCCAACACACCTGCTCGCAAGCCTAGCAACCGTCATACCCCACATGTAGTATTCACCAAGTGGCAAAGTCTAATCATTGTCACCTTGGTGGGTTTGTGCTCATTGCTTTATGGCCTATATGCTGCTGTTAAATGGCAAAGTCTGCTACCAAGCGACCCTTATTTGTTTTTGGCAAAGATGTTGGTCGGGTTGCTACAAGGGGCAGGTGGTGTGTTTATTCTGTATGCCGTGCTGTATTGCCTGCTGTCTGGTTTCAACAAAATAGAGCGCTGAGTTTGAGTGGTTGTGCCGCTTGGCGTGGTGGCTGCTCTTGTCTTTTCTGTTTGGAGTCATTTTTATTATGCTTAACACAGCCTTCTCCCCATGGCCATCGTTTACCCAACAAGAAGCCGACGCGGTATCTAGGGTATTGCTGAGTAATAAAGTCAACTACTGGACCGGCCAAGAGTGCCGCCAGTTTGAGCAAGAATTTGCGGCATGGACCGGCACTGCACATGCCATTGCGGTGGCCAATGGAACCGTCGCGCTGGATCTGGCTTTACAAGCGCTAGGCATTGGTGCAGGCGATGACGTGATTGTCACCTCAAGGACTTTTTTGGCCTCGGTCAGTAGTATTGTCAATGCTGGCGCGCGCCCAATCTTCGCCGATGTCGAACTCGACTCGCAAAACATCAGCGCCCAAACCATTGCTGCGGTACTGACTCCACAGACCAAAGCGATTATCTGTGTACATCTGGCGGGTTGGATGTGTGACATGGATCCGATCATGCAGTTGGCTAGTGAAAAAGGTCTATTTGTGATCGAAGATTGCGCCCAAGCGCATGGTGCCCAGTACAAAGGTCGTGCAGCAGGCAGTATTGGTCATGTCGGTGCGTGGTCGTTTTGCCAAGACAAGATCATGACCACTGGCGGCGAGGGTGGCATGGTCACCACCAATGACCCAGTCCTATGGAGCAAGATGTGGTCATTTAAAGACCATGGCAAAAACTACGATACGGTCTACAATAAGCAGCATCCTGCGGGATTTCGTTGGTTGCACGAGTCGTTTGGCACCAACTGGCGCATGATCGAGATGCAAGGTGTCATCGGTCGGATTCAACTGACGCGGATGGACGACTGGCAGCAGCAACGTACCGACAACGCGACTAAGATTATGGATGCTTGCGCTGCATTTGCCTGTTTGCGAGTGCCGCGCCCCGCCGCTGATCAGCTGCATGCTTATTATCGAGCCTATGTCTTTGTTAGACCAGACCAACTGGCGCAAGGTTGGTCGCGCGATCGCATCATGCACGAGATTAATGCCCTAGGCGTGCCATGTTATAGCGGTTCTTGCTCTGAGGTGTACCTCGAAAAAGCCTTTGATGGTACTGGTTGGCGACCTGAACAATCTTTGCCGCATGCCAAACAATTGGGTGAGACCAGTCTGATGTTTTTGGTGCATCCGACCTTGCAAGCCGATGAAATTGCGCGGACAATCGCCGCGATTGAACAGGTTATGACACAAGCGCAAGTCGCTGTGATCTGATTGCAATACGGATTGGGCGTGAGCCTATGTACTGACGGCGGCAACTACACTAAAAGTCAAGAGTGGAGCATATGAGCGTGACTGCAACACTGCAAGCTGGGTTAAAAGCGATTTTGACTGCACCACGGATCGTCAAACAGCTGATTTTAGTCACACTTGATCTGGCTGTGATGGTGGTAATTTTACATGCGGTCATGACTTTTCGAGTCGGCAAGCTGCATTTGGATATTCCGCTGACTGCACAGTTGATCATCTATAGCTTGTCGATGCTCAGCATTTGGGCATCTGGTGCCTATCGTACCGTGCTGCGGGCATTTGATGATCACTTGATGAAATCAGTGCTGGTCTCTTTGATCTGCTTGACTGTTTGCTTAATCCTGCTGATTAAATTTGCGCTCTTACTGCATATTCCGCGTACCGTTCCATTTGCCTATACGTTTTTATTGTTTATTTGGCTCTGGTCCAGCCGAATTGTGATTAAGCATTTGCTGATCAATAAAGCCAAAGCCAAACATCAAAAAAATGTACTGATTTATGGCGCTGGTAATGCGGGTAGACAACTACTGGCCAGTATGCGGGATAGCTACGATTATCATGTTGTTGGGTTCGTTGATGATGATACTTCGTTGACACGGGGGCAGGTGAGTAGCGTTCCGGTCTTTCATAGCAGCCAGCTGTCGGTGCTGATCGGTAAGTATCAGGTCAGCGATGTGCTGTTGGCGATTCCGTCGACCAGTCGGCGAAATCGCCAAAAAATCTTAGATCATCTCAAAACACTACAAGTCAAAGTGCAGTCTTTGCCCGGTATTCATCAGCTAATCGACGGTAAAATCACTATTTCGGATGTGCGGGAAGTCGAGATTGCGGATTTACTAGGGCGCGACAGCGTGCCGCCCAATCTGCAATTAATGCATAAAAATACTCAAGATAAAGTGGTGATGGTGACGGGAGCTGGCGGCTCAATTGGCAGCGAGCTATGTCGCCAAATTATCCAGTTGCAACCCAAACAATTGATTTTGTTTGAGCAGTCCGAGTTTGCGCTGTATTCGATCGAGCAAGAGCTTAGGGCTTACCCTCACATCCCAGTGACCGCAATTTTGGGTAGTGTATTGCACGAAGAGCGTGTACGTTGGATCATGCACAAATATGCCGTTCAGACGGTCTACCATGCCGCAGCTTATAAGCATGTGCCATTGGTTGAAGCCAATCCATTTGAAGGAGTGATGAACAATACGATTGGGACGGCGCGGTGCGCACAGGCCGCGCTGACTGAACAAGTCGAAACATTTGTATTGATTTCTACGGATAAAGCGGTGCGTCCAACCAATGTGATGGGGGCAAGCAAGCGCTTGGCTGAACTGGTCTGTCAGTCCTTGGCGACCCTTACTGACCATCAGACCACATTTTGTATGGTGCGCTTTGGCAATGTGCTCGGCTCATCTGGCTCAGTCGTTCCTTTGTTTAGAAAGCAGATTTTACAAGGGGGACCTTTAACTGTCACTGACCCAGAAATGACCCGTTATTTTATGACCATTCCCGAAGCGGCGCAGTTGGTGATTCAAGCAGGGGCAATGGGGCATGGCGGCGATGTGTTTGTCTTGGATATGGGTGAGCCGGTTAAAATTGTGGAACTGGCTAAAAAAATGATCTTACTCAGTGGCTTGAGTATTGCAGATCAGCAGCATGCGGGCGATATTAAAATTGAGTTTACTGGTTTGAGACCGGGTGAAAAATTGTATGAAGAGTTATTAATTGGCGGTAATGTCCAAGATACTGATCATACCCTGATCATGCGCTCATTTGAGCGATATTATGCAGCAGCGGAAATGAATCACTTATTAAGTGATGTAATGGCCGCGGCCGACACCAGCGATTTACCGCGTTTGCTCGATTGCCTTGAGTCTTATGTCGAGGGCTATCACCGCAGTAAAGATCTAGAACTGACGATCGAGCATAGCAAGTCTGCTGAGTGTTGATGGTATTCTGTGGTGGATTGGCTAGGGTCTTGTTGACGCTGGAGCCACGGCCGCGATCCTGTCGATTTTTGAGAGGATACAAGATATAGATTGTGCCGCTAACGCAGTTCGCGCGAAATTTAAACAGACTTTTCTGTACATTTTTTACCCAACCAAAAACAGATTTGTCTTGGAATCAGCAGTAAAAAATGACATGATTGGCTCTGTGGTAGAATATGCTTATTAAGTTTTGGGAGCTTCACTTTACTTTCACAGCAGTGCTGCGCATAGGGTGAAGATTGTCACGTCAAGCCCTCACGGTCCATAATCATGCTGATGCTGGATTTTAAAAACGAGAGAATCCTGCATAAAGCTCTATGAATGGATCTCTCTTACAGGGGCTGTTATTCAAGGATTATCTTTATGAATACTCGTGCTTTTACATTATCGCCGCTATTGATTGCACTTGGTCTGACGGTGGGTCTGACTGGCTGTAGCGACTCCAACAGCGTATCTCGTCCTGCTGGGTTGGTTCCACCCCCAAAACGTGTGGAGCTGGCTCAAGATGTGTATTTTTATCAGCTGGTGTTTGAAGATGTTGCCACTGGTGAGCCAATTAATGAGGCCTTACAAGTAACCCTGACCGGTCCCGCTGTGGATGCAGGCTTAGTGGTGGATGCCAACAATGTATCACTGAAAGGTAAAACACTGACTACTGATATTGGTAGTGTGACTGTCGCTGCAAAATACGATGCCACCAATACTAATTTTTCAGTGTTGGTCGGCAATGCTACCACTGGTTGGACTCAAACCGGCGTAGAGTTGCGCAAAGAAACCTCTACCATTGGCAACCAAACACTGGTGATCAAGTTAGTTAACCCCAAAAAAGCAGCAGCAGTTAATACCAATACAGACCTCGCTTTGGCCGTGGTCAGTAGTAACTTTACCGCCAGTGCCACTGGCGCAATTTCGGACAGCGCGATCAGTTTAGCAACTGCGGACAAGTCCTCAAAAAATGATGCCGGTGATCTTGAGAACATCGGCATTGCGACGATCGACCTACCCGCTGGTGTAAACGCCCTAGATGCCAGTGGTAACAAAATTAGCCTAGCAGGCAATATTACCGCAAGCACGGTCAAGTTTGGTAATGGCAGTGCTACCTCCATGTCAGCCTTTCCAGGTGGTTTTACGCCAACCGTGGTTGATCAAGCGGGACAAACCAACAATACTGGCGCGTTTATTACTGGCGGTTTTGCGCAGTTCAACCTAACAGATAGCAATGGCACAGCGATTAAGAAGTTTGATCAAGATGTGACCCTGAGCATCGACCTACCCAAAACCTCTAAGAAGCTTGATGGTACTGCGCTCTTGGCAGGCGACAGTTATCCTGTGTGGAGCTATGACGAAGCGACAGGCAACTGGCAGTTTGAAACCAATGGTCTGATCAGTGAAAAAACACCCGTTGATCCGGATAACTTTACCGTCTCTTTTAAATCCAAGCATTTATCTTATTGGAACTTGGATTTCTTAGGTCAAACCTGTACTGGCACTTTGAATTTAGGACGTACTACACTCGATACTCGCCCACTATCAGTCGAGCTGGTCGGTGTGAGCGGTTCGCGCTTTTATCAGTCATTCTATGACGTACGAGATCAGCAACAGACTTTCGCCCGTTATCCGAAGGATATGCTGGTCAATATCGTGGTGCGTGATGAGCGAAACAGTATCATTTCCCGTTCTACTGTCCCGCAAAATCTATGTAACACTGGCACCATCAGTATTCCTGCTCCCCCAGTTGTACCCCGTGCCAGCTTGATTGTGAACGTGACAGAAAGCTGTCCAAATGGTGAAAGCCGTCGTGCCAGTCCAACCACCGTGGCATTTTATGATGGTCGTCGTTGGTATGCAGGCTATGCCCGTAGTAACCCGACAAGCAATGTCGCCCGTGTCAGCCTTGATGGAATGCCCAGTCCTGCCCAAGGAACTCTGTATGTATTTAATCCATTGACAGGTGGCTATGAACGTCAAAGCGTCACTGTCAATGCGCCAAGCACAACCACCACCGTGAATCTGCCTAATTTGAAATGTCAGGCTGT
>JBAQKP010000141.1:0-12725 GCA_049301135.1 Moraxellaceae bacterium
CCACACCTGTTGGCGCAGCGTGATTTTGCCGAGCGTTTTCACAGTGAAGCGCGCATGGTGGCCAGCTTATCGCATCCGAATATTATTACCGTGTATGACGTGGGGATTCATGAACAATACCATTACATGGCGATGGAGTTTCACACCGGCGGGCATCTCGGCGAGTCGATTGAAAAAGGCGATATTACCCCGCAGCGTGCGTTAGAAGTGACCCGTGATATTGCGATGGCGCTGTCTTTTGCGCATGAAAATGGCATCGTGCATCGTGACCTTAAGCCCGATAACGTGTTGTTTAGTAAGCTGGGTTTGCCGATCTTGACCGATTTTGGGATTGCGCGGGATCTGTACGTCGATAGCCAAATGACCCAAATCGGCTCGACCGTCGGCACCCCGAAGTATATGAGTCCCGAACAGGCCAAAGGCGAAAAAGTCGATGGCCGCGCTGATCTGTATTCCCTTGGCGTGATGCTGTACGAGATGCTGCTTGGCGTGCCCCCGTTTACCGCGCAAGACACGATTACCTTGGCGATTAAGCACTGCCAAGAAGCCGTGCCACCCTTGCCGATGGACTTGGGACGCTACCAGCCGCTGCTGGATAAGCTGCTTGCCAAAGAAGCCCGTTATCGCTTTCAGACCGGCGTTGAAGTGCGTGACGCGATTGATGCGATTTTAAAAGCCCCTACAGCGGCTGTTTCAGCCCAAACCGCCAGTGCGCCCGCCAGTTTTTCGGCGCTGCCATCTACTCAGCCCAAATCATCGGCCAGTCATGAGCTGGTTGCCGGTTCGCCGAGCCAATCGTTTTATCGCTACAGTGATGAAGAAACCGGCAACTTCTTTAGCAAAAAAATCATCCGGCGCGTCAATTTTAGCGCGGATGATTATGAGGAGTTCAGCACACATTTTCAGAAGATGGCGGATGATCTGACTGTTTGGATGAAGCAAGCGGGCAAAAAAGCCGATACGTTGCACCTGTCGATTGAAGCACATCCGTGGATTCATAAGCGGATTATCGACAAGATTCGGGCGGATTTTAGTGCCGGTCATGGCTATGGCGACTTTGCCAATCGTGGCACAGTGACGCTGCATTTATATGATCCGATTGATCCGACGGGTAAGCAGTATCTGGTGCGCTCAAAAGGTAAGCAACCAACCGCCAGCTAGACAAAACTTGTTGCTTTTTATAAAAGATTTGCTAATATGGCGCACCACTGGGGCTGTGGCGAAATTGGTAGACGCACCAGATTTAGGTTCTGGCGCCGCAAGGTGTAAGAGTTCGAGTCTCTTCAGCCCCACCATCCATTTAATAAAATCAATAGTTTGCAAAGGTTTGGTGTAATCTTGGTGCTGTAAGCAGTAAAAATCCCGAGCAAGTCGGGATGATGACGCGCTGCTGTGCTTAAGGTTTTGGCTTGTAGTCAACTTCGCGTAACCACGTTTGGGTACGTCCCATAAACGGCACGCCGATAATATGCCCACGCAAGGTCAGGCGCCGACCATCACGACTGACGCGTGCTTCGCCTTGGTAAAATTTACCGCTCAATGGATCAATCACGAAGCCATCGACATAGCGCTTTTCGTTGCTACGCGTTAATTTTTCTGAAGCGCGTAAATTCCACAGGAGTGGTAAACCAATAATTTTGCGGTCAGTAAATGGGGCAGGACAGTTAATACACTTCTCAGCCGGTGTGTAGTCAGGGCGCTCTACGGTGGCAACAATCGTCGCAAGATAGGAGCCGTTTTGTGCGTTTTGGATGCGCACAATCGCTTTGGCAAAGCCGGTCGTATCATCAATCGTACGCCAATAGCCCAAAATTGGATCGTTTGCATTCGCCCACGATAAGCTTGCAGTCAGCCCGAGCAAAAAGGTCGTCATTAGACGGATTAAAAAACTACGCATCATCGCTGCTCCTTTGCGAAAAAAGGATTGCCACTACACAACATCAACCTGTATCGACTTACTCATCTGCCTAGGCTGTTGTTGTGATGGCTGAATCCGTCGAGGTCAGGGTGAAAAGACGTTCACCTGTGGGCACAATACAGGATTCATCAGCCTGAATAAAGGCACTGCGTAGAATTTTCAGCGAGGCGTGTCTAATTATTACGATTGAGAGGCGCTATCTCTAGCGCATCTCAATCCTGTGCGGACACGTGTTCAGGCGAGTTTATCTGATTTTTTGGGTGTAGTTGGCTTCACGTAGCCATGTTTGGGTGCGCCCCTGACCAATCATCGGCATTCCGATGACATTGCCACGCAGGGTCAAGCGTCTGCCATCGCGACTGACCCGCGCTTCGCTTTGATAAATTTTGCCACTGAGCGGGTCGATGACATAGCCATCGACGTACAGCTTTTCATTATTGTTGCCAAGCTTATCGGAGTTACGCAGATTCCAGAGCACCGGTAAACCGATGATTTCACGATCAGTAAACGGGGCAGGGCAATTGTTACAGAGTTTGGCTGGCGTATAGTCCGGTCGAGGCAGTGTGGCGACTACTGTGGCAGAATAAGCACCTTTTTCACCATTTTGAACATGTACAACGGCTTTGGCAAAGCCAGTCGTATCCTCAATCGTACGCCAATAGCCGAGGATCGAATCATTTTCATTCGCCCAAGTGACGCTCACATTCAGTCCGAGTAAACCTGTGGTTAGTAGACCCATTAAAAACCCACGCATCATCGCAACTCCTTTGAGAAAAAATTCCAACCTTGGAAAGTCTGACGGCTAAAAACGGTCAGCAGTAATACTGCCGCACCGCGTATTGACAATACAACAGTGTCTATATTCTGTACAAGTGGGTGACAGCACAGCATTGCCAATACGCTGTGCTGTTGGTCGGGCAAGCAGGTTATGACTTCGGTTTAGGGGTGTAGTTATTTTCACGCTGCCATGTTTGGGTGCGATTTAAAAAACCTGCGCCAATAATTTTACCGCGTATGCGCAGCCGACGATTATCGGGACTGAGTCTGGTCTCTAGTGCGTAGATTTTGCCGGATAATGGATCAATAATGTAGCCGCCAGTATAGTGTAACGCTTTGTTTGGATCAGGTTTCATGTTCCATACCAACGGCATATCGACCAATCTGCGATTGGTAAATGGTGCAGGGCAATCAACACAAAATTCTGCGGCGGTGTAATTGGGGCGCTCGACCGTCTCGACGATGTTGCCAATATAAGTGCCATTGCTGGCTTTTTGGATCTGCACAATCGCTTTGGCAAAGCCGGTTTCATCATCTATGGTGCGCCAATAGCCCAACAGAGGATCACTGGTGTTCGCCCAGCTCAGGCTGACATTTAATCCCAGTAAACCTGTGGTCAGCAGACCGATTAAAAAACCACGCATCATCACAGCTCCTTTGATAAAAACATCCAACCATGGAAAATCAGCTAAAAATCAGTGCCACCAGCAAGATTGAGTCGTGCGCTAGAGTCACAACAGCCCATTATCGCCATACAAACGCAAACAGCATCCCACTTTGAATACAGGGACGCTGTCAAATCAGTGGGTTATTTAGGTTTAGGCGTGTAGTTGTTTTCGCGCAGCCATGTTTGTGAGCGATTTAAAATACCTGCGCCAATCACTTTGCCACGTAGCGTCAGGCGACGATTGTCCGGACTGAGCTTGGCTTCTGCTGCATAGATTTTGCCGGACAACGGATCGATGACATAGCCACCGAGGTAGTGTAATTCTCGTTTTGGATCAGGCTTCATATTCCAGACGACTGGCATGTCGACGATCTTACGATTGGTAAATGGTGCTGGACAATCGACACAAAACTCTGCGGCAGTATAGTTTGGCCGTTCAATGGTTTCGACCACGGTGGCCAGATAGGTGTTATTGCTGGCTTTTTGAATCTGAACGATGGCCTTGGCAAAACCAGTGGCATCATCAATACTGCGCCAGTAGCCCAAAAGCTGATCGGCATCGGCGGCGCTAGCAGTCACAGAAGCCAGTCCCATGGCGAGCGTGGTAACCAGTGCTGAAAACATCCGTTTCATGGTTGATACTCCTTGTGTGATCAGATTCACATTAAAAGCTGAGTCTGTCTGACATTATACGCATTTTTATAGTCGGACTACAATTGGGTAATGTTGGAATTTGTGTGACTTGGTCGGTCGTATCTGCCGCTCGACAGGCTGCTTTAATTTTGCATCGGTAAGTTTGTGGATCGATATTACTATTCAGCGCGAGTAGAGTCTGTCAAAATACGCGGTTTTAGTAAAGCAGCCCCCATAGGGCGAGGAGCCAATCATGCGCTTTGTAGACGAAGCCGTTATTTCGGTACATGCCGGAGACGGTGGCAATGGCGTTGCAAGCTTTCGCCGTGAAAAATTTATTCCATTTGGCGGGCCTGATGGCGGTGACGGTGGTAAGGGTGGCGATATTATTTTGGTCGCTGCGATAGATGCCAACACATTGGTCGATTATCGCTATACGCGAAAGTTCCGCGCTGAACGTGGCAATAATGGCCGCGGTGCAAACTGTGCCGGTCGTGGCGCACCGGATGTGCTCCTGACTGTGCCAGTGGGGACGACGGTGGTAGATGTCGAAAGCGGTGATGTGATTGGTGATTTGATTGCCGATGGCCAGCAGTTGTTGGTTGCGGCTGGAGGACGTGGTGGTCTGGGCAACACGCATTTTAAAAGCTCAACCAATCGTTCGCCGCGTCAGTGTACGTCTGGTACACAAGGTGAAAACCGTGAGATTCGCTTAGAGCTGAAAGTGCTGGCGGATGTCGGCCTGTTGGGGTTGCCAAACGCCGGTAAATCGACTTTTATTCGTGCGGTCAGTGCAGCGAAGCCAAAAGTCGCCGATTATCCATTTACCACCTTAGTGCCGAATCTGGGCGTAGTGGATATTGATCGGCATCGCTCCTTTGTGATGGCAGATATCCCTGGCTTGATCGAAGGCGCCGCTGAAGGTGCTGGCTTGGGTGTGCGGTTTTTAAAGCATTTGGCACGCACGCGTATTTTATTGCATTTGGTCGATGTACAGCCGATTGATGGCTCTGATCCTGTACATAATGCCAAAGTGATCATGGATGAGCTGGTTCGTTTTTCACCAGCCTTGGCCGAGCTGCCGATGTTGCTGGTGTTGAACAAACTAGATCAAATTCCGACCGAGCAACACAACGCCTTGTGTACGCATATCGTGGCGGAGTTGGGTTGGACTGGTCCTGTGTTCCGCACCTCAGGTCTCACCAGTGAAGGCACACGGCCGGTGGTCTATCATTTGATGGATCAGATTGAGCGTGAGCGTGAGCGTGAGATCGAAGATCCTGATTTTGCTGAGATGATTAAGGCACGACGTGCCAAGCTTGAGCAAGAAACCCGTGAAAACTCACTGGCGTTACAAGAGGCACAACGCGCAGCACGCCGTGCGGCACGTTTGGGTCTGGATGATGAGGATGAGGACGACGATTGGGATGACGCTGACGGCGCTGAAGTGATTTATGCGCGCTAGTGTTTGAGGTATTCGCTGCAATCGGCGGCCTGAGTGAAAGCCTCAGGCCGCCGTTTAGTCTGATGGTCTATTTGCGCTGATCGGCTGTTTCTCGCCGCCATGTTTGGCTGCGTCCAATCATCGGTGCACCCACAACACTGCCACGCAGCTTTAAGCTGCGATTGTCGGCGGCAAGGGTGACTTGGGTTTGATAGATTTTTCCACTCAACGGATCCAAGACGTAGCCCTTGTTATACTGCTGGGTGTCCTGCTCGTTTGGGTTGGCTTGTAGATTCCAGACGATGGTTAAGCCCAAGATTTTTTGATTGGTAAATGGCGCTGGGCAGCGGTAGCAGGTTTCTCGCGCAGTATAGTCTGGCCGAGCAATGATTTCGACGATTCTGGCGACATACAAACCACTTTTGGACTTCTCGATCCGAACGATTGATTTAGCGAACCCTGTCATATCGTCGAAGGTACGCCAATGTCCTAGAATGTCATCTGGATGACCCGCATGGCTGCTCACATGACCGAGCATCATCACGATGAACATACTAACGATGCGATACAGATTCAGCATACAAAAAAACCTCTATACTCAGTGTTGCAAAAACTATTGCAAAATAGATGAATGATAAAAAACGATTCCTTGTTCTTCTGTCGCTGCATCCTGCAATTATTCCTATTTGATTGGCAATCAGCGATTTGATGTAAGGTATGATTCCGAAGATAAAATCAGTTTTATGGGTATGAATCAGTGATTCAAGATCATCCAAAAAGGTGTTCTTAGCCTGCATGCAGCGTTATAATTTAAGCGATGAATCCCTTAGAACGAACTCACGATGCGTACGCTAGACTGTAAACGAGTCATTGTTAAAATAGGCTCTTCGTTACTCACCGCACATGGTCAAGGACTTGATCATGCAGCGATTTCTGGCTGGGCTTCTCAGTTGGCGCAGTTAAAACAGCAAGGCTACGAGCTGTTGTTGGTTTCCTCTGGGGCAGTGGCCGAAGGCATGGTACGCATGAACATGCGTGCGCGACCGACCAGTATTCCTGAAGTGCAGGCTTGTGCGTCGATTGGTCAGATGGGTTTGATTGAGTTGTGGTCGAAGGCGCTATTGGCGCATGGTGTGCAAGCTGCTCAGATCCTGATGACGCATGATGACTTATCCAGTCGGCAGCGTTACCTGAATATCGGTGATACCTTGTGCCAGTTGGTGGATTGGCAAGTGATTCCGGTGATTAACGAAAATGACACGGTGGCGATTGATGAGATCAAATTCGGCGATAATGACTCGCTGGCGGCGATGGTGGCCGGTATGGTCAATGCTGACTTATTGATTTTATTGACGGATCAGGTCGGCATGTATGATGCCGATCCACGGCACAATCCTGAAGCCAAGCTACTCTCAACGGTACGGGCAATGGATGACCGCTTGTTGGATATGGCGGGTGATGGCGGTAAATTTGGTCGTGGTGGCATGGTGACCAAAGTGCGTGCGGCACGCTTGGCGGCGATGGCCGGTTGTCCAACCATCATTGCCAGCGGCGATGAGCCTCAGATTGTCTTGCGTTTGATGGCAGGTGAGGAGATTGGCACGCTATTTACGGCTGACGAAGATCGATTAATTGCGCGTAAGCAGTGGTTGGCGGCACATTTGCAGATGGCCGGTCGCTTGGTGATTGACGATGGTGCAGTGCGGGCGATCCGTGACCAAAAACGCAGTTTATTACCGGTCGGTGTACGTGCGGTCGAAGGTGAGTTTCGCCGTGGTGATGTGGTCGAATGTGTGTCGTTTGATGGCAAGCGAGTCGCGGTGGGTCGAATTAATTTTAACAACGATGAAGCTGCGCAGATTTTGCAGCAGCATTCGCAGAAAATCGAAGATATTCTCGGCGGTCGTGATTCGACCGTGATGATTCATCGAGACCATATGGCGGTGTTTTAGCCGATGGTCACGCTGGATTATCGAATGGTGGAAAGATAAGCAATCACAGCCTGTCGGTCGGCGGTGTCGGGCAGCGGATCAGACAGCATTTTGCCGTCTGGCAGTGCCAGCGCGGCATCGGCCAGATAGCGATCCAATGTCGCTGCGTTCCAGACCCAACCCGATTGGGTCAGTGCTGAGCTGTAACGGCTTTGGTAATCAGCCAGACTCGCGGCGCGTGCACCATAAATCCGTGCAAGCTGCGGGGCTTTGTTGTTTTTGCCTGCGCTTAATTGGTGGCATTGGCTGCATTCGCGCTCATAGACACGCTTGCCGGACTCAATATCGCCCGCCAACACCGGCAATGTCACCGCCGGTCGCTGTGCCGCTGGTGGTTTGGCCGGTTGACAGCCGAGCAGCGCAGTGCTGCTCAACAGTAACAACAGCAGTGCTGGAGATGACGGCTTAAGCATCCTCATTGTTGACGACCATATCTTCGCTCGGTTGGCTGAGATAGTAGCCTTGTAGGTAGCGTGCGCCCATTGACCATGCCTTAGACATTGCGGTCGGGTTTTCGATATACGCCACGATGACTTCCCGCTCTAGCGCGGTAATTTCACTGGTGAGACGTTTTGCCGCCGCCAAGTTTTCGTCTTGGCTGAGGTCTTTGACGTAGGACTTGTCGAGCTTGATGATGTTGGCATTAATATGGCTTAAGGTATTCAGTGCGTTTAAGCCAGTGCCAAAGTTACTAATCGACACGGCACAACCTTCTTCACGGAAGCGCGCGACGTTTTCACTGGCAATCTTCAGGTAGTTGATCACATCGCTTTCGTTAAACTGCAAGACCAGTGGGTTTTGTCCACCGCCAATGGCACGCGACAGCTTGCCAATCAAGTCCGGTAAGCTCGGGTCTTGTAAAGGTTCGGCGGTTAAATTGATTAGCAATCGGGTGTTTGGATGTTTGACCAGATGGGTTTTAAGGCGTTTACAGGCGTTCAATAACACCCAGCGATCGAGGCGACCATCCATTTTAAAGCGTTGTGCGACCGGCATAAATTCGTCTGGTGCCATGAGCTTGCCATCGGCCAGTGGCAATCGTAAAAACACCTCGTAGAACAGCGCTTGTTCGTCTTCAGTGTCATACAGCGGCTGGAACATCAGCCGGAATTTGTTTTGTTCTATTGCTTCTTCTAGCAATTCCCGCAACGCTGAGTCGGATTGGCTGGCATTTTCTGCTGGGCTGTACAGATTAATCCCATTGCCGATGCCTTTGTTTTTCAGTTTGACTTTGTCAGCGGCATCAAACGCCCGTTCTAACAACTCTTGGCCTTCAGGTGAAGTTTCACCGATCATCGCGATGCCGATACTGATGGTGGTTTGTACCGTGCGCTTGTCCACATCAATCAGGAGGGCGGCCACGGCATCGACCAGTTGCTGGGCGCGCTGACTGACCAGATCAGGGCTCACCGCAGGCACAATCACGGTAAAGGACGCATCACCAAATCGGCTCAGACTGCTGTCCGCAAACTGTGTAGACAGCAGGCTGCTGATGGTCAGCATGGCCGCATCACTGCCAGACAAGCCGGTACTGGCGTTGATCTGGCCGATATTGTCAATACTGATAAAAAACAGTGCGTATTGTGTGCCTTTTTTCACGGCATTGCCGCGTGCATCGAGCAAGGCTTCTTCAAAGGCGACTCGATTGCCGAGTCCGGTCAGGGGATCAGTGCGCTCGACAGCAGCCAGTTGCGCTTCAAGCTCGGCATTAAATTCGCCTTGACGCTGAATAATGATCTGAATACACGGCTCACCTTCGTAGCTGGCAGGGGCGAGTTGTAGCATCGCGTCAAAGCTACTGTGATCGACCCGCATCCCTCGAAACGAGAATTCAGACTGATCGTGATTGCCCTTGCTGTATGTGCGCAAAAACTCTTTAAAGGTTTTAATGTCTTCGCTGTGTACCAAATCCACCACCGGCATGCCCATCAGTTCATCGACAGTGTCATGGCCAAACAGTTGCAGATACGTGTCATTGGCATAAATATGCACGCCATCATGGATGTAGGCGACCGCACTGCGTGAGTTTTTCAGCAACAGTTGCGCACGGCGTTCTGCTTCTGCCAGCATGCCTTCCAGATCGCGTTTGCTGCGGCGGTAATTCAAGTTACGCAATTCACGGCGGATACTGGTGACCAAATGTTGCTTGGCATGCCGCTCAATCACGTCGGTCACGCCCGCCGCGAGTGCTTCTGCCATGATCTGCTGGGTTTGGTCGTGATCGCTCAGCGGCTGCCGACTGGCATCTGCGCTGGGCATGACAATCACGGGTAGGTCTTTGCCAGCCGCGCGCACCATGCTCATCGCATCTTGGTAGCTCAGGTCATAGGCATTGCCAAATAACAATAAATCCCACGGCTGACGCAGCGATTTTTCGAGCTCTTCTCGATCATCCAACAGGTGCATCCGCGTGGCAACGCCTTGCGTTTTGAGCAGATCGGTGATCGCTTCTGCGCCCAGTTGTTCGTCATCAACAACCAGTAGACGTAAACTTTCACTTTTACTACTCATAACACGGCAAGCCTATTGGGTGAATATGGTTCAGATTACAGGATTTGCCAGACTTCATCGTAAGCATCTTCCTTGCTGATTTCGACAGGGCGGCGTTCTACTGCTGCACGATTGGGTGGCGGCGCATCCTTGCGCAAGATGATGAATTCGAACTGACTAAAGCTTTGTGTGACCATGATTTCACGGGTCAGTTGTGCTTTCACTTCGTCACGACCCACCCGAATAATCACGCGATAGCCGACCTTAAACGCCAGTGTTGGGGTAATGATGGTCGCGGGGCGATTCAGGTTTTTGATTTCGGGCAACAGCAGTGCGCGTAGATAATCGGTTTGTTCCGCGTCTTTGCGCAGTACCCGAGCGCCACAGGATTTACCGCGTGGCGAGAGGATTTCGACCCCAAATTCAGCGCCTTCGTTCGGTTTTTGTTTGACCCAACGAATCAGCCCAATATGCCAAGACTTGTCGGATGGCTCACGCACGCTAACCAATTCGCCAGTGCGCAAGACACTGGGCGTTTTACCGCTCCAGCGCACGCCATAGCCACCAGGACTGATATTCACGATGGCGCACTGGTGTGTTTCGAGATGTTCTTTGGTGGCTTCTTGCTTGATTTGGCTGTCTTGCGGGGTGTAGTGCAGCTCAGTGTCGGCACTGTCCGTATGTGCCATGCCAAAGCTATAGGTCTGCTGTGAAAAATTCTCAAACTGCGCTTTGTTCAGATGCTCACTGTCAATCACGTCTTCAAAGGTCTGTTGATCGGCCAGTTGATAGTGTGTGCCAATCAAGCCTAAGGATAGGTCAATGGTGCCTTGGTACGGATGGCGTGCATATGAGCGTTCAAGTGGCGCGGTGAAGGTCAAAATTAGATGATATTTGAGTGAGCCAGACAGCAGGGAAGACTCTGCTTTGTTGAGGAGGTTGGGCGCATGACCGGTTAAACCTTCAAAGTGTTGGAGCAAATCGCGCACGTCGATGTAATAGGCTTCGCTACTGACTTCGCTGTACTTGGTGATGTACATCGGCGGTGCATCGTAACTCGGATCGACCAAAAACAGGTCATGACCGCTCGGTGTTTTTGATAATTTGATCAGTGAAACCCACAGCTCACTAAACTGATAGAGTTTTTTGATTTCGGTTTGGCGTAGTTTATTGGTGTTACTGACCGCCAAGAAAACGGCGCGTAAATACACCTGATTGATCGTCAGACGACTGTCGTATACTTGGTTTTCATCTTGTAACGGGTGTGCATTCAGGTCGAATTTACGCGTGAGCAGCAGCAACTGATGCAAACAGTTCCACAGTCCTTTGTAGGTCGGCAGATAGAGCAATTGGGTTTCGTACAGTAGGCCAACCAACTCGGTCATGCAGCGATGAATTGCGTTGCCAACCAGTTGTAGATTTTGTTTTTTCTTGCCCATCCCAAATAAACTAAAGCCTTGTTGCTCGACTTGTTCTGCCAGTCGAGTCGCAATCGTCCGATAAATCGTCGCGGTATAGGCACGCAATTGCTGACCTAGATCGGCAATTCGTTCGGCACGCTCATCCAGCAAAATGTTTTGATTAATATAGTGCTTGGACAATGAGGTATTGATGGTATGCAGCGCGGGGCGTAAGACTTCGATCAACTCATAACGCAGGCTATCTTCAATATCTAGATCAGCCAGTTGTCGCAGCGTGGTAAACAGTTGTCGTGCGGTTTCACCCACGTTTAACATCGAGAGATTGGCCAGCCATGCCTGCATATCCTGACGGGTTGGGTTGACCAACGTCAGGCTATCACGGCTTCGGCGTGGAATCTCGTTGTTGAGTAGATCCATGACGCTTTGATTCATGCTGTGCTCATCTCTTGAGGCGGCTGTCGCGCCAACAAAGCCAATTGTTCTTTTAACCGAAGATCGACCGGTACTTTGAACGGCCATCCCGCCTGCTCACGCACCAGACGCGGCAGCAGATAGCCGGAGAGTTGCACCATGAGTTGGTGATAAATCGATAAGGCGGTCGATTCTTCCACGTCAAAATGTGCAGCACCCTGTACTCGATCCATCAAATGCAAGTAGTACGGCAAAACGCCTGCCTGTAATAGACGATGGCTTAGTGCCGCCAGACAATCCGTATTGTCATTAATTCCTTTGAGCAAAACGGTTTGATTAAGCAAGAACATACCACTTTCGCGGCAGCGCTGCAAAACCCTCGTGGTATTTTTATCTAACTCTTTTGGGTGGTTGCTGTGAATCACCAGCACAATATGCAGTCGACTGGCGGCCAAACGGCTCAGTAACTCGTCATCCATGCGGGCAGGCAGCACCACTGGCAGCCGTGAGTGAATGCGTAGTGTGGTTAGTTGTGGCAGTGATTCGAGCTGCTCAAGCCAATAAAACAAGCGTCGATTGGACACCGATAGGGGATCGCCGCCACTTAAAATCACTTCATTGAGATCCGCGTGGGCTTGGATGTAATCACGAATCCGTGGCCAGTCTTCGGTTTTGGGTAAATTATCTTGATAGGGAAAATGCCGCCGAAAGCAATAGCGACAATGAATCGCACACGCGCCGGTCAAGGTCAGCAGCAGTCGGTTTTGGTATTTATGTAAAATGCCTGCGGTGGCATTGGCCGCGGCTTCACCGAGTGGATCAAGTGAATAGCCGGTTGGGCTGTCGCTTTCTATATGCAGCGGTAATACTTGCAGCAGTAACGGATCATCAGGATTGCCGACCTGCATCCGCTGCACAAACGCGCGTGGCACACGCAGCCCAAATGATTGCTGACCGGCCAGCGCACCGTCGA
>JBAQKP010000142.1:0-4417 GCA_049301135.1 Moraxellaceae bacterium
CAACAGCCCCGTACGTTCAATCACCAATCCCTCGTGCTGCGCCGCTTGCATTTTTTCGCACTGCTTGGCTGTGCGCCGGTCTTGCCAGACAATCGCCCGATAAATCGGCTCATCGGTCGCCCGATCCCAGATCAAACTGGTTTCGCGCTGATTGGTAATCCCGATTGCTGCGATCTGACTGGCAGCCAGACCAGCAGTCTGGAGCACCTCACGACAGACATCCAAAACGCTTTGCCAAATCTCATACGGATCGTGCTCGACCCAGCCATCCGCTGGAAAGTACTGCTTAAACTCACGCTGCGCACGATGTAACGGACGACCATCGGCCGAAAAAATAATCGCGCGTGAACTGGTGGTACCCTGATCAATCGCGAGTAAATAACTGCTCATCTGTCGGTCATCCTGTGGGGTTAGTATTCGAAAGCGAAAATGCTAACCTTAAACGTAAGGTAAATAAAACCGGCCAATGGAAAAAAACTGTTTTTTGTGATAATCGGTACTTCTTATTACGCATCACGACCATCAATCATGAACCAAACCGAACGCCATCAAGCCATTATTGAACTGGTTAAACAACAAGGTTTCTTGACTATTGAGGCATTGGCCAAGCATTTTGAAGTCACGCCACAAACCATTCGGCGCGATCTCAACCAGTTGGACGAGGAAAATCGGCTCAAGCGTTATCATGGCGGCGCGGGCATTCCCGAAAACAGCAGCACCCACAATACCGCGTATGCCGAGCGTAAAATCCATAATCTCGCCGAAAAAACACGGATTGCTCAGACCATCGCCCAACATGTGCCGAACCATGCGTCATTGTTTATCAATATCGGCACCACTACCGAAACCATTGCTCATGCGCTGATGCAGCACACCGGTTTGACTGTGATTACCAACAATCTACACGTCGCGAGCATCATGAGCAGCAAAGACGACTTTAACGTGATCATCGCGGGTGGCGTGGTGCGGCATCGGGATGGCGGCATTATTGGCGAAGCGACGCTGGACTTTGTGCGGCAATTTAAGGTCGATATCGCAGTGATTGGCATCAGCGGCATCGATGAAGATGGTGATTTGTTGGATTTTGATTACCAAGAAGTTCGCATTGCACAAGCGATTGTCGATCACAGTCGGCAGATTTTTTTAGCAGCTGATCATAGCAAATTTGGTCGTAATGCCATGATTCGTATGGGCAATATCGGCAATGCCACACATTTATTTACCGATCAGCCACCGCCAGAATCGGTCGTGCGGGTGATGCAAGAGCGCGGCGTTGAGCTGGTATTGGCCGAACAGCCGACCGAATCCAGCCCATAAATGTTCTAAATCGAACATAAAGACTTGATCATAGCATTCAATCACGCTAAAATGTTTGGCATGAGGTTCACTACTGAACATTGAAACCGGATTGGATGGCTGATATGAGCAAGCTTCCTGCAACACCTGTATACGATCTGTTTGTGATTGGTGGCGGCATCAACGGCACCGGCATCGCGGCTGATGCAGCGGGTCGTGGCCTATCAGTGATGCTATGTGAGCAAGGCGATCTGGCTGGCGCAACCTCATCCGCCAGCAGCAAGCTGGTACACGGCGGCTTGCGCTATCTCGAACATTATGAATTTCGTTTGGTCAAAGAGGCGCTGGCCGAGCGCGAAACACTGCTGAGTATCGCCCCGCACTTGGTCTGGCCGCTACGTTTTACTCTGCCGCACCGTCCGCATCTGCGTCCGGCATGGATGATTCGCAGTGGTTTATTTTTATATGACTATCTCGCTAGTCGTGTGACGTTGCCGAGCAGCAAAGGCGTGCGTTTTAGCAGCAACAGCCCGCTACAAGGCAATATGAACAAAGGCTTTGAGTACTCTGATTGCTGGGTCGATGATGCCCGCTTGGTGATTCATAACGCTTTAAGCGCACAGCAACATCAGGCACGTATCGAAACACGTACCCGCTGCATCAGCGCCGTGCGTCTGGCTGATCAGGGCGTTTGGCAAATCGTCTGTGAACAGGTTGCAACCGGTCAACGTGAAACCATCCACGCGCGGGCAGTGGTGAATGCCGCAGGACCTTGGGTCAACAAAGTCTTTGACCAAACCCTCACCGAACAAAAAGCACCGCACGGTATCCGGCTGATCAAGGGTAGTCACATCGTGGTCAAGCGCTTCCACGAGCACGACGGCGCATTTATTTTGCAAAATACTGACCGGCGCATTGTGTTTGTGCTGCCATTTCAGGATGATTTTTCGCTGATCGGCACCACGGATCAAGAGTATCAGGGCGACCCTGCACAGGTACGGATTGATCAAGGCGAAATCGATTATTTATTGAAGATCGTCAATGAACACTTCGTCAGCCAACTGACCGAAGCGGACATCGTGCATCATTATTCGGGTGTACGGCCACTGTGTGATGATGAGTCGAATGACCCGTCGGCCATCACCCGTGACTATACTCTGGAGCTGGACAGCCTTGATGACAGTTTGCCGTTACTGAGTATTTATGGCGGCAAAATCACCACCTACCGCAAACTCGCCGAATCAGCACTGCGTAAGCTACAGCCGTTTTTTCCGAATATGGGCGAAAGCTGGACGGCCACACAGCCGCTGATTGGTGCATCAACTGAATATGATAGCTTGGATAAAATCCACGCTTTGCTAGCGCAAAACTATCCGCAACTGCCTGCCAAACTGCTGCAACGCTTTAGCCGCAGCTATGGTTTGCTCAGTTTAGAGTTACTGGGCGGTGCACAACAAGTGCAGGAACTGGGTCAATGCTTTGGCGCGGATCTGTATGCGCAAGAGGTGGATTATTTGATGCAGCACGAGTGGGCGCAAACGCCTGATGATCTGCTATGGCGGCGCACCAAGCTTGGCCTGCGACTGAACGGCAACCAAGTCGAACAACTGTCGAGTTATATGCAGGTTCGTATGCAACATACAGCGGAATATGGCCGCACAACACGCACGGCGAGTTAATCGCAGTCCATACCTCCGCAATTGCGAAGCGGCTCACCTAGTGTGGGTCGTCTTGATAAATAAACTTCGGCATTTCCCAATGATTACGCATGGCCAGCAAGCGAAATAAAAACCCACCAAACAAGGCCAACAATACCATCTGACTTTCACCCACGCCTAGATCTCTGCCCAACAAATACGCGCCCGCCGTGACTAAAGCAACACTGGCATATAACTCACGCTGAAAGACCAACGGCACATCGTTACACAGCGTATCGCGGATAATCCCACCAAACACCCCAGTGATCACGCCACACACCATCGAAATAATCGCGCCATGCCCCAACAGCATGGCCGCCTTACAACCAATCAACGTAAATGCCACTAAACCCAGCGCATCCAGCACCAAAAACAATGTTTTAAAATGCTTCATCAACGGTGCAATGATGATGGTGAACATAGCCGCGCCAATGCACAGCACCAGATATTCAGGATGCTTGACCCACGTCAGCGGATAGTTACCGAGCAGCACGTCGCGCACCGAACCACCACCCAGTGCGGTGACTACGGCAATCAGTGCCACGCCAAACCAATCCATATGCCGCCGACCTGCCGACAGCGCACCGGTCATTGCCTCGGCCGTAATCGCGATGATATACAGTGTGGTCAGTAGCATAACGATCATCCCCAGTCAAAAACGCGGCGATTGTAGCAATAGATCATCAATAGGGTTAATCTATTGTCGCAACAACGCTGACTCAATCACAATACGACGTTACTGACGCGTAAATATCACGCATTTAGAGGATTAAAATGAAGCAATATGCACAAATACGCGGTCAAAAATGGTCTATGCCAAGCATGCTCAGTGTGTGTTTACTGTTGGCTGCATGCGGCGGTGGTGGCGAATCGTCGTCTACCACTACACCAGCGACCGTAGCCGCTACAGCAGATAATCAATTTACCTCAAATGTCAGTATTCGCGCCAGTAACGGCACGACCCTCGCGGTGGCAGCCAATCAAGCCATGACGGATGAGGGCAGAATCGCTTATGCCGTCGCCAAACAGCCAAACACGGTCTTGCAAACTGGCATTTTTAATATTCCAGCAAAAAACACCAGTGACACCATTGGGTCGATTACCGTGGTTTACGATACTGTGTCTCAACAGTATCAAGCCGTCGTCTATACCGCTGCCAACGGTACAGTTTTTGCGTGCAGTAACGTCGAGGACTCAACAAATCGTTGTACTGGCACGAGTGGGTTTGTCTACAACGTCGATACCGGCGCAATGCAAATCAGCTTCACCAACCAAGTGCTTAAAAATAACGCAACGGCATTGACCCATACGCTAAATGGCCGCTTGTCTGGGTCGCTCGCTATTGCACCACTCAAAATCAGTGACTTACCAGTCTCGTCACAAAGTAACCTCAGTATCGATCAGGTGACCGTTCGGGCACAGGC
>JBAQKP010000143.1:0-12368 GCA_049301135.1 Moraxellaceae bacterium
GGGTATGAGCAAGACTGCGAAAAATATAACTGGGCGACATCTCACGGTTTCCTCGTTCTGCGCTACACAACTGCGCAAGTCAATTCGGGTATGGCACTCGAAGGGATTTTAACGACCTTAAAAAACATCGGAGATGTCAGAGATGGCTCATAGTCTTGAGTTAATTACACGTTTGAACACTAAGCACCAGCAATACCAAATGGGACGCGGTGGCACCACAGAACTGACTTGGGATGCAATTGCAGCGGCAACATGCGGGCTGTCGCGTACTCACTTACTGCTGCTGCACATGCTACGCGGTGGCGCAACGTCAGATGAGCGCATGGAGTTTCGCGGCTGGCTGAATGATCTGGTTTTGCGCAAGATTCAGGATGGCCGCAAAAAGCCACGGCGCGGGCTGACTGTCGAGGATGTTGCAGCTGGAGTGACCACCATCGCGCTGTACTCGTATCTGCATGCTGCTGGCCAATGTGATTTTTGCGGTGGTGATGGTCTGGTTGCATCGCTCAGTGCAAAGAAAATCGAAGACCTTGCAAAGAAATTATCGTCAGATGGTCGGCTCACCAAAGGCTCAAAGCTCGAGCTCAAGAATCCAGACATGGAAGATTGCCGTCACTGTCGTGGTACCGGCGTTCAGTCGTGGCCGTTTCGCGCTCGGTTGCAGATGGCAGGTTGGCTGAATACCACATCGAATGTCGGACCTGTACAGCCAAAAATGACCGAGGATAGCTACCGCATGTCATGGAACGAGTATGAGCTTCTGGCATTTTCTGCAATCAAAATGGTTGAGAAGCAGGCCGAGGATTGGTTGCTTTGGCACCTTGGTCTAGTAGACGATGACGACACCAAAGCGGTTTATATCGACTGACGCTTGACCTTATTTCGCCAAAGGTGTATGTTTTTCCCATCCTTCGAAATCCGCCCAAATATCAATATCGGCGGATTTTTGCGTTTTTAGACCCTGATTGCTCACGCAGTCGGGGTTTTTTTATGGCCGGATTAAGACCCATGCGATTCAACGGACTGGATTGCATGCGTGTTGATCTGGTGAACATCCCTATCTTTCGTGGGTTCGAGTCTGATGGTGTTGTGAGCAGGAACGCCAGATCAACAATCCTTTCCAAGCGCTGGTCAGTGCTGTTTTTTGGCCGGTGTTTTTTTATTTGTTTTGAATTTTTTTACTCTATAAAAAGGGGCTGCTGTGAATCAAATTAAAAACCGCTCTATCGAATCCCTGATTCCTTACGTCAACAACGCCCGCACTCACAGTGACGAACAGGTGGCGATGATTGCCGCCAGTCTGCGCGAATTTGGCTGGACAAACCCGATTCTGATCGACAGTGAAGGCGGTGTGATTGCTGGTCATGGTCGCTTACTCGCTGCGCGCAAAATCTTGGACGCGGGCGCAAGTGCTGCGCATTGGGACGACCCTAGACTGGTTCCGGTGCTTGAGTTGTCGCACATGACGGACGCACAAAAACGCGCTTACGTCATCGCAGACAACAAACTGGCCGAACGTGCAGGCTGGGACACTGAGCTGCTGTGCTTAGAGCTTGGCGGCCTGCGTGATGATGGTTTTGATTTGGGCTTGATTGGTTTTGATCCGGTCGATCTGGATAGCCTGTTGGGTGGTGCTGATATTGAGTTGGGCGGTGATGGTTCTGGTAGCGGCGCTGCCGATTCTGCAAGTGAGTCACTGGCTGACCGCTTCATGATTCCGCCGTTTAGCGTGCTGAATGCCCGTGAGGGATGGTGGCAAGAGCGCAAGCGGGCATGGCTGGCAATGGGCATCAATAGCGCGGATGGGCGGGACGACAAACTGACCTACTCGAACAGCGCGAAGCCCCCAGCGTTTTACGAACTGCGCAACCAAATGCGGGCAGTCACCGGCGTCGATCCGACATGGGACGAAGTGAACGCCGAAGCCGACAAGCGCGGCATGTTGTCGGCTGCTGTCAGCGGTACCAGTATTTTTGACCCAGTGCTTTGTGAATTGGCCTATCGCTGGTTCAGTCCTGTTGGCGGTTTGATTCTAGACCCGTTTTCAGGCGGCAGTGTGCGCGGAATCGTGGCAGCAAAGCTAGGCCGTCAATATGTGGGCTGTGACTTGCGGCCTGAGCAGATTCAGGCCAACCGCGATCAGTGGGATCGGTTGTGCGGTCAGTCGGCAGGTGATGACAATGAGTTTGCACCCGTCTGGCATTGCGGCGACTCACGCCAGATCGACAAGCACGCCTCAGGCACTCAGGCTGATCTTGTTTTTAGCTGTCCGCCTTATGCAGACCTTGAGGTCTACAGCGAGGATCCAAGCGACTTGTCCACCATGTCCTACGCTGATTTTTTGGCAGCGTACCGCGAGATCATCGCCAAGTCTGTGGCCATGCTTAAGCCTGATCGGTTTGCCTGCTTTGTCGTTGGTGATGTCCGCGACAAAAAGGGGTTTTACTACAACTTCGTTGGCGACACGGTGCAGGCGTTTGTGGATGCTGCGGCGCAGTACTACAACGAGGGGATATTGGTCACACAGGCCGGTTCTCTGGCGATTCGCGCCGGTCGGACATTTGCCGCAACTCGCAAGCTCGGGAAGACTCACCAAAATATCTTGGTGTTTTGCAAGGGCGACCCGAAACGTGCAACTGAAGCGTGCGGGGTGGTCGATGTTTCAGGGCTAGAAGAATTAGATCAGGAGTAACGAGCCTTCAGCGCAGCAATGCCCGCTTGAATCGCCTGCTCGGTATCAACGCCAAGCTGCCGATAGAACGATGGATTCACAAGGCACTCATGGGCGCGAACGATGGCCGCTTTCTCATTGCCCAGTCGTGGAAATTTGGCGGCTAGGCTCAATGCTTGCGGCCATGATTCTTGTTGCATGAAATCGCGCAGTGTGTCGATTTTCTTGGTCGGCTGGCACATTTGGGCTGTCTCAGTTTTGGAGTAATTGGACTCTAATGCTTGTTTTGTAAGGGTTCGAGAGGTGTCTATGACGATTCCCAAGAAACGGGGAAGAAAGCCATTCGAGCCGACTGAAAAGGACCGTGAACTGGTTCAGCAGCTTGTCGCATTCGGCACGCCGCAGGAGCAAATTTGCACGCTGGTCAAAGGTGCCAACGGCAAACCCATCAGCAAGCCAACGCTGATTCGCCACTTTAGAACCGAGCTTGACCAAGGCGCGGTCGTGGCCAACGTCAAAGTTGCCCAGAACCTGTACCGGATTGCGACTGGCAGTAGTGGCGGCTCTGTGACTGCTGCAATCTTTTGGCTCAAGACACGGGCAGGGTGGCGCGACAACGTGGCCACGTTTGGTGCTGGTGATGGCGAGGATGATATTCCGCTGAGCGTCGAGGTTCGGGTGGTTGACGCGAGGAAAAAACAGAATGGCAAAGCGAGTGGAGAGGATCAGCCCGACACTTAACGTTCCACAGTCTGAATTTTTGGCCTTGACGTTTAAATTTAAGGCGTTTGTCGCCGGGTTCGGCAGCGGGAAAACTTGGGTCGGCTGTGCTGGTATCTGCCAGCATTTCTGGCGACATCCAACAATTACCGCTGGATACTTTGCTCCAACTTACCCACAGATCAGGGATATTTTTTACCCAACCATTGAGGAGTGCGCCCATGACTGGGGCTTTCGGGTAGACATCAAAGTGTCGGACAAGGAGGTTCATTTTTATCGTGGCAAGGCTTATCGCGGCACGGTGATCTGTCGAAGCATGGAAAATCCAGCTTCGATTATCGGCTTCAAAATTGGGCATGCTCTTGTCGACGAGCTGGACGTTCTGCCGATCCTCAAAGCTCAACTGGCATGGCGAAAAATCATCGCTCGTATGCGCTACAAAGTGGCCGGTCTGCGAAATGGGATCGACGTGACCACCACGCCGGAAGGCTTCAAATTCGTGTATCAGCAGTTTGTGAAGCAGATCCGCGAAAAGCCGCAACTGGCGAACATGTACGGATTGCTACACGCCAGCACTTACGACAACGAAGAAAACCTGCCTGATGACTACATCGAATCATTGCTTGAGTCGTACCCAGCGCAGTTGATCGATGCCTACCTAGACGGAAAATTCGTCAACCTCACCAGCGGCACGATTTACGTTGGCTACAGTCGCAAGCTGAACGGCACTGAAGAAACCGTACAGCAGGGCGAGCCGCTGTTTATTGGCATGGACTTCAACGTGGGCAAAATGGCTGCCGTCACTCACGTCAAGCGCTTGGGAATGCCGCATGCAGTCGATGAAATCATCAACGCCTATGACACGCCTGACATCATCAAAAAGATCAAGGAGCGGTACTGGCTGTGGGATGGCAATAAGTATCACAAGACATGCGAAATCATGATTTTTCCAGATGCGTCTGGTGATTCTCGTAAATCAACCAACGCGAGCACAACCGATCTGGCCTTGCTGCGTGCTGCTGGTTTTTCAGTATCCGCGCCTGAGGCGAACCCGCCGGTCAAAGACCGGATCAATGCCATGAATGCCATGTTCTGCAATGCAGAGGGTGCGCGTCGCTATCGGGTCAATGCGTCCAAATGCCCAGTTTATGCCGAGTCACTTGAACAGCAGACGTGGAATGCACAGGGCGAGCCAGACAAGAAGCAAGACAACGACCACCCGAACGACGCGGCGGGCTACTTCATCAATCGGACCTATCCAATCATCAAACCAGTGATCGGACAGCTCACAAACATGGGGATGACTTTCTGATGTCAGTCACTACACATCATCCGCTTTATGCAGCAAGTCTTGAGCGCTGGCGCTTGGTCGATGACGTTTGCGCAGGCGAAGAAATCGTCAAAGAAAAAGGCGTTGATTATCTGCCGATGTCGAACCCGCTTGATCAGTCGGACGAGAACAAAGCACGGTACAGACAGTACAAATTCCGCGCTGTGTTGTACGAAGCGACTGGCAACACGCTGGACGGGTTGATTGGTGCAGCGTATCGGGTCGATCCGACTTTGGTTGTGCCTGATGAATTGGCCTATCTCGGCGATGATGCAGACGGTACAGGCGTTTCGATCTATCAGCAGTCGCAGCGCTGCCTTGCTGAACTGCTCAAAAAAGGGCGTGGCGGGTTGTTGGTTGATATGCCACCCGTTAACGGCACGCTGACAGTTGCACAGCAGCAGGCGCAAAACATCCGCGCTCAAGTCATATTTTTTGATGCGCGGCAGGTGATCAACTGGCGCACAACACGGGTCGGCAGTAAGCACATGCTGTCACTGGTGGTCATCGCTGAAACTGCCCAGCAAATCTCTGATGATGATTTTATCTTGAATGAGATTGAGCAGTATCGGGCGTTGAAGCTGGTCGGCGGCAAGTACAAAGTCGAAATCTGGCGCAAGATGAAAAACGTGGAAACTGGCGTTGAAGCTCTGGCAATCGCGCAGGAGTATTTCCCGCTCGATGGCTCAGGTAAGCCTTGGGACATGATCCCTTTTACGTTCGTTGGTGCCACCAATAACGACATTAACCCAGACCGCGCACCGTTGTTGCGACTGGCCACAGTCAATCTGGCGCACTATCGCAACTCGGCAGACTTCGAGCATTCGGCGTTTATCGTCGGTCAGCCGCAGCCTTGGATGAGTGGCGTTGATGACACGACCCGCACTTTCTACAGCCTGCCTGAAAACAAAATGAAAATTGGTTCAGGCTTCCCGATCATGCTGCCGCCAGGTGGTCAATTTGCGTTTGCCCAGCCATCGCCAAACACGCTCATCGAGCGGGCAATGGATCGGAAAGAAAACCAGATGATCGCGCTTGGTGCGCGTTTGGTTCAGGCCGGTACCGTCGCCAAGACTGCAACCGAATCGCGTGGTGATCAGCGGGTGCAGCATTCGGTGTTGTCGCTGTGTGTCGCAAATATGAGCGAGGCCTATACGCACTGTCTGGGTTGGGTCGCGCGGTTTATGAAGGTCGTGCCTAAAGATGATATGGCCTATTCGGTGAATCAGGACTACACCGAAACCAATCTTGATCCACAGGCATTGGCTCAGGTTATCCAGTCATGGCAACAGGGCTTGCTGCCCAAGACTGATGCTTGGCAGTACATGCGCAAGGTCGGTCTGATTCGGTCTGACAAGCCTGATAAAGATATTGAGGGCGAGCTTGACGCAGAGATGGCCGGTGGGGGTTTGAATGAGCCAGCAGCAGTTACTTGATCAGACGATCCGGCACGCGGTACAGCTTGAAGGTCTGAAGCAGTCCGAAGTAAACAAAATCGCCAAGTTTTTACGCGAGATTGAACAAGTCTTGCGGGCAAAGCTGTCGATTGATGATGACCTTTCGGCATTCTCGCGTACCCGTCTTGAGCAGATTCTGGCAGACGTGGGCAATGCAACAGGTGCGGTATTCACATCGTTTTATGATGATTTGATGCTGTCGCTGGGTGCGATTGCTGCTGCCGAGGTTGCTTTTGAAGTGAACAGCATTGGCAGAGCTGCTGTTCAGCCGGTCGCGCCGGTCATTGCTCAGGTACAGCGGGCGGTTGCTGTTAATCCGCTATCTGCAAAGGGCATACAAGGCAAGCTGCTAGAACCTTTCATCAAGGATTTTAGCAAGGTCGAAAAGGATCGGTTGATTGGTGCGATTCGCCAAGGCGCATTTACCGGCCAAACAAACGCCCAGATCATCCGCAACATTCGCGGCACCAAGGCGGCCAACTACAAAGACGGTCTGCTCGATGTGACAAAACGCAATGCTGACGCGATTGTTCGCACGTCGATTCAGCATGTCAGTAACGTGGCACGCAATGAAACGTGGAAGTCAAACAGCGATATCGTCACGGGCGTTCGGATTGTCGCAACTTTAGATTCCCGCACCAGCGCAACGTGCCGTTCACTCGATGGCCGTGTGTTCAAGCTGTCGGAGGGTGTTAGGCCGCCATTTCATATCCGATGCCGCACCACCACGGTGGCCGTACTTGACCCCAAATATGCGGGCAAGGACACGCCACAGAAGCGGGCAAGCATGAATGGGCAAGTCGATGACCAAACGTATTACGAATGGCTTAAATCGCAACCCGTGAGCTTTCAGGACTCGGTGCTTGGTGTTGATCGGTCGAAGCTGTTACGCGATGGTGGGCTTCCTGCTGATCGGTTTGCAGCGTTGCAACTGGATCGCAACTTCAAGCCGATCACGTTGGATGAAATGCGCCGGTTAGAGCCGGTTGTTTTTGAGAGGGCAGGGCTTTGAGTAAAAAATACAAGCCGACTTTTTACCGAACGCCATTTGAACACGTTCATTACACGCTCGTGCGCAACCAAAAGCAGCTTGATGGTGTGCTGGATAAATCAGGTCACGCGCTTGTGTTTTTAGACCTGCAAGCAAGTGCGCAAGTAGACTCAATTCAGCAGGATGGGTGCTGTTACTGCATTGTGCAGATTGGCGACACATCGGCGCACTCAGCTACTGCCGTATACGGTCTGCTGGTTCACGAAGCTGTTCATATCTGGCAAGCGGCACTTAAAAATATGAATGAGTCTGAGCCAAGCAAAGAGTTTGAGGCGTATAGCGTGCAACGTATCGCTATGGACTTGTTTTATATGTACGACCGTAGCCAAACCTGATTTTTAACATGCCGCCTTAGGGCGGTTTATTTTTGAGGAAGTTTTATGCCAAGCGAAAAACAGATTGAACAGGAAATCCAAGCCAAGGGGTTGACTGCGCCGCGCATCACACCAGACCACATCGATGCTTGTATCGTCAAAGAGCAGTACCACGTCTTTGAGGGCACGACAGTCACAGTCTGTCTGTTGCACCTGCCGAATGGTTTCACGGTTGATGGCATTTCGGCTTGCGCATCCCCTGAAAATTTCAATCCTGAAATTGGCCGCAAGATTGCCCGCCAAAATGCACGGGAAAAGATTTGGCCGCTCGAAGGTTATCTACTCAAGCAGCGTTTGCATGAAGCCAGTCAGATTCCCGTCGATGCCAACTTTATCGGCGGCCTGACTTCGGACGGCACGATTGAAGGTCGAATGGATTCTGAAAATGCTGGCATTGTCTTTTTGGAGTGAATGTTCATGGCGACATTAAAAGACATGCTTAATGCTTTGGGCGCACAGCCAGAGCTATCAAGCGCACAGGAAGTCAAAAGTGCTTGTGAATTGATCATCGAAGTTCAGGACATGAGCAACGGTAAGCGTGATTGCATCATGGCTGCATTTGAGCAGGGTCCATTATTCGATGGCGATGTTCCAAGCAAGTCCTGTCGCGACGAATTGATTCAAGACGGGTACATGGCAAAAGTCGTTGTCAAGGGTGATGAAGGTCAAAACGCCTGCACTGAAAAAGGTGCTTGCGCATATCGCCTTATGGAAATTGGCGTTTAAGCCCAGCCAACCAAACCCAGCCCACTTCGGTGGGCTTTTTCATGGCCGCACGGCGGATGCCAAGCGGTGCAACAGATCGGATGATCTATCAACGGAGTCGGATGACTTATGAAACTTAAACTTGATGCAAACGGCAATGTGGTTTTGCAAGACGGCAAGCCTGTCTATGTGCATGACGATGGCACTGAGGTGGCATTTGATGTTGTTGGCACGACCGCAACAATCAAGCGCCTGAACGCTGAGTCCAAAACCCATCGCGAAGCCAAAGAAGCTGCCGAGTCTAGCTTGGCTGCTTTCGCGGGCATTGATGATCCAGTTGCAGCTAAAAAGGCGCTGGAAACCATCAAAAACTTTGACGAAAAAAAGCTGGTGGATGCTGGCGAAGTCGAACGGATTAAGACCGAAGCGATTAAGGCCGTCGAGGACAAGTACAAGCCTGTCATTGATGAGCGCGACCGCCTAGCCGGTGATCTGCGCAAAGAAAAGATTGGCGGCAGCTTTGCTCGATCCAAGTTTGTTTCAGAAAACCTTGTCATTCCCCCAGATTTTGTCGAAGCGCGGTTCGGTAGTCATTTCGAACTCGAAGACGGCAAAGTCGTTGCCAAATTCCCCAACGGCGAAAAAATCTACTCACGGGCGCGTCCTGGTGAATTAGCGGATTTTGACGAAGCCTTGGGCGAGCTCGTCGGGCAGTATTCGCAAAAAGACCAAATCCTGAAAGGGACTGCTGGTTCTGGCGGCGGTGCGTCTGGCGGTGGCAACAACGGCGGTGGTGGCAAAAAATCAATGAAGCGCGGCGATTTTGACGCGCTTGACCCAGCAGCAAAATCCGCTCATGTAAACAGCGGTGGTGCTATCACTGATTAAAGGAAGCTAAATATGGCTAACAATCTTACCGGCCTGATCACCAGTATCTACAGCGCTGTGAACGTTGTATCGCGCGAACTGGTCGGCCTTGTCCCTGCTGTATCGTCTGACATGGCTTATAGCCGTGCGGCGGTCGGTCAAGAAGTTACCTCTCCTGTCGTGGGTGGGGCAACTGCAACCGACATCACACCAGCGGTCACTCCTCCAAACGATGGCGACCAAAACGTTGGCAACGTCAAAATGACCATCACCAAGGCGCGTCGTGTACCGATTCGCTGGAGTGGTGAGGAAAAGCTGGCGCTCGACAACAACGGCGCGTCTTACAACGTCATTTTGCGTGACCAGTTTGCAGAAGCAATGCGGACGATCACCAATGAAGTCGAAACAGATTTGGCGCTGTTGTCCCGCAAGTTCTCGCGTGCTTATGGCACTGCCGGAACAACTCCGTTTGACACGAATCTTAAAGATGCCGCTCAGGTGCGTAAGATTCTTGTCGATAACGGCGCGCCAACCACATCGATGCAGTTGGTCATGGATACATCGGCTGGTGCAAACGTGCGCGGCGTGCCAAACCTGACCAAGGTCAATGAAGCTGGTAGCGATAGCATTTTGCGTCAGGGCGTCTTGATCGACATCTACGGCATGGCGCTGCGTGAGTCTGCGCAGATTCTGCCAGTGACTGCTGGCACAGGTGCATCAGCGACCACCAACAACGCAGGCTACGCAGTCGGTGCAAAAGTGATCACGCTGGCTTCTGCTGGCACTGGCACTCTGATTGCTGGCGACATGATCAGCTTCGCAGGTGACAGCAACAAGTATGTAATCGCTTCGGGTGATGCCGATGTTTCTAACGGTGGCACGATCACTTTGGCAGCCCCTGGCTTGCGCAAAGCGATTCCAGCTGCTGCGACCAACATCACCTTGATTGCTGCATCCACTCGCAATATGGCGTTTGCGCGGTCGGCGATTCAGCTGGCCACTCGCGCGCCTGCTTTGCCGGACGGCGGTGACTCGGCTGTTGACCGCATGCTGGTTACTGACCCTATTAGTGGCTTGACGTTCGAAGTGTCGATGTACGCCCAGTACCGCCAAATGCAGTACGAGGTTGCACTGGCGTGGGGCTGTGAAGTCGTGAAGCCGGAGCACACTGCAATCCTGCTCGGTTAAACCCATCAACCAATAGGGCGGCTTAGGCCGCCTTTTTGTTTGCACATTTTTTGGATGATTTTATGGAAACCATCAAAGTAATGCCGTGGGGCAAAGGGCAGGGTGATTATGTACTTGTCAACCGCGAAGACCTCACGGATCAGCATGTGCTTTATGAAGATTATCAACTGCGCATTGCCGAAGAAGTCGAACTTGCGCGGCAAGAGGCCGAGAAGCAGGCGCAGGCCGAAGCTGAAGCAAAGGCTCAGGCAGAAGCAGAAGCCGAGCGACAGGCCGAACAAGAACGGATTCTAAAGGTTCAGGCTGCACTTCAAGCACCTCTGCCATTCACCAAGGCGCAGCTTATCGAGCGGCTTGATGCTTTGGGCTTGGAATACAACCCAAATGCGACCAAAGCGCAGTTATTTGAATTGCTGCCACCTGATCAGCAGGTGTAACCATGAATTACGTCACTGCTGAAACCGTTGCCGATTCGCTCAATGACCCAGCATGGTTCGGCGGTGGTGATCCGGTTCGCGCTGTCAAAATGGCGAATGCTTGGCTGGGGTCTAAGCTGCTGCCGACTTACGCTGCCGATGCAGTACCTCAGCCGGTTTTAGACGCTGGGGCTGAAATCGCACGAGAAGCGGCGGCGGGCAACATGTACAAAGGCCGCACCGAGGGCGTTGTGAAGTCTAAAGAGTCATCGGCGCAAACAGGGACACACACCAAAAAGACCTACGCAGACGGCGCAGACGGCGACTCAATCACGGCAGGGGAGCAATTGGCCTTGGCGCTGATCAAGCCGTTTGTGTCTGGCATGGGGCTGATTGGCACATTTGAAAGGATTTGATCATGGGTATGCGTGACGAAATTCAGGCTGACCTTGCACAGGCATTCGACACTGATCTGGCCGATGCGGTTAAGGCATTCACGGGTTCGCGCACAGTCGATCTGAGCTATAACCCTGTAACAGACACACAGTTGACCGATGCCGAGAGCTACACAGGACGTGGCGTTTTTGGGCAGTTCAGCAAGTCGGAAATCGACGGCCTGAACATCTTGGTCACGGACGTTCGGCTGCTGTGTCTGCAGTCAGAAGTGACGGACACACCGAAAAACGATGATGTCATCAATGGCCTGCGCCTGATCAAAGTCGGCAAAGATCCCGCTGATGCGACATGGATCTTGCAACTGCGGGGGACGTAATGGGATGGACTAATCCACCGACAAACTTTGCAAAAGAGGTTGATCGGGAGTTAAACCGGATCTATCGCGGCTTTGCGATCACTGTCTTGAACAATCTGATCATGCGGTCACCAGTAGACACCGGACGTTATCGTGCTAATCACCTGCTGTCGTTCGGCTCACCTGATGCAACTGTTAGTGAGCAGACCGACCGGAGTGGCAGCGTCACGCTGTCAGCGGGTATCGCGGCGATTGGCGGCATTCAAAACGGCACATTTCCTGTGATTTATATCCAAAACAATCTGCCTTATGCGATGGCGCTCGAAAACGGATCATCGCAGCAAGCACCGCAGGGCATCTATGCCTTGTCATTCCAATCAGCATTGGCGGCCTACACATGAGTACAGACACGATACGCGCACTTGTTGCCGCACGGGTTCAGGCATGGTCTGGCCTGTCTGCTGATCGGATTGCATGGCCGAATCGGGATTTTACCCCGCCTACCACTGGCATCTGGGCGCGGATCACCATTCAGTACGGCGATAGCTTCATGGCAGGCATGGGCAACACACCACACACGCGCACCATCGGTCAGATTGTCGTTCAGATGTTTGACCGGCATGGCAGTGGACTGTCGGCGCTTGGTCAAAAGGTCGATAGCTTGGCCGGTCATCTGTCGTATTACGTGACCGGTCAGCTTGAATTGCTGGCACCCAGTCGCTTCGATGTTGGCGACGAAGGCAACGGCTTTTATCAGGCAAATCTGATTGTGCCGTTCCGGTACAAATAAACCTCACCCCCCCATTAAGGCAAATCTACCCCCCCATTAAGGCAAATC
>JBAQKP010000144.1:0-10031 GCA_049301135.1 Moraxellaceae bacterium
AATGCACCCGCAGCGGCTGCAATTTGCGTGACGACCATCGCCATCGCCGCAGTACCACCGGCTGACAGGGCACTGCCGCCGTTAAAGCCAAACCAACCCACCCACAACAGGCTTGCACCGATCACGGTCAATACCAAGTTGTGCGGCGCCATCGGCTCACGACCCAGACCAGTCCGATTACCGATCATGTAAGCTGCCACCAAACCAGCAACACCGGCATTGATATGCACCACTGTACCACCAGCAAAATCTAACGCACCGGCACTAAACAACCAGCCAGTACTTGCCCAAACCCAGTGACAGACCGGCGCATAAACCGCTAGCACCCAAATACCTGCAAAGGTTAAAAATGACGAGAACTTCATCCGCTCGGCAATAGAGCCAGAGATAATCGCAACGGTAATAATCGCAAAGGTCATCTGGAACAGCATAAACAGACTTTCAGGGATGGTATAGCCCACCCAAAGGCCATTCACACTCACACCATTTAACATCATCTTATCTAGGCCACCGACAAACCAGTTACCATCAGAAAACGCTAACGAATAACCCGCAACCACCCACAAAATCGACACCAATGCCACAGTGGCAAAGCTCTGCATCATGGTCGCCAGTACGTTTTTACGCCGCACCATACCGCCATAAAACAACGCCAAACCAGGAATCGTCATCAGCAGCACCAACGCAGTGGCGACGATAATCCAAGCGGTGTTGCCAGAGTCCGCAACTGGCTCGGCAGCGGCTTCTTCTACAGGTGCAGCTTCGGCAACCACAACTTCTGCAACGGCTGGCTCGGCTGCCATACCTTCAGGCAGTGGGATTGCTTCAAGTGGTGCTGCTTCTGGTGCGGCCATCACTACCGCTTCGGTCGTGGTTGTTGCCGCAGGCTCTGCCCATGTCAGGCCAGAGCCGAGTAACGCACTGGATAATCCGAGTGCAAGTATTGCGCGTTTCATCATTATTCCCCCAACACAGAATCAATGAGTTGATTTGGTTGCTAATAAATCAGCAATTGTCGTGCCAACTCGATCAGTATGATTTAGACCGCATCCGCGCCGGTTTCGCCGGTACGGATTCGAATCACCTGCTCTAGGTTGCTGACAAAAATCTTGCCATCGCCAATCTTGCCGGTACTGGCAACCCGTGTGATTGCTTCAATCACTTGCTCGACCATCTCGTCACGCACTGCAATGTCAATTTTGACTTTTGGTAGAAAATCCACCACATATTCTGCGCCCCGATACAACTCGGTATGGCCTTTTTGCCGACCGAAGCCTTTGACTTCCGTCACGGTAATCCCTTGCACACCAATATCAGACAGTGCTTCACGCACGTCGTCTAGTTTGAACGGTTTAACCACCGCAGTAATGAGTTTCATCTTGAACAACCTCGAGTCAGTGAAAAACTGGTAACAATAACGTCCATAAACTAGCATTCAAAAATCAGGCCAACTTATTCAATATCTTCTGGTCACCGGTCGGCATCTGTTGGGGGTAAGATGTCAAACCCGTTCAATCGACACAAAAAAAAGAAGGCCGCTAAATGCGACCTTCTTTATAACTGATTCTGACTAGAGAATCACTTAGAACGCTTTGCTCAGGCTCACAACAACACGACCTTCACAGACTGCCGTACAGTCTTGGTCTTCTATGTCCGAACCAACATACGACACTTCAGCACCAAGACCTTGTACACCAAAGGTTGCGCCGACTTTGTAGTCAAAGTAGTCACTGTCGTTCAGTTGAGTAGTCGCCAACGCATTACGCATGTCTGCGCTGCTGTCAAACTTGTTGTAGCCCACATTTGCGACGACACCAAAGTTTGTACCAGTGATCGGTGCTGCATAGCCTGCCGATACATAGAAAAACTGGTTTGACTCGTTAAAATACTCATCGCTATACGCAACACCCAGCGTCAGCGCATCGTCTTTCATCGCAGCGCTGGCGAAGGTGGTTTTGGCATAAATTTCGTTAAAATCAACATCCGCACCTGAGCCGGAGTAGACATAACGCATCACGCCAACGTCCAGTTTAGGCTGTAGAGTCGCAGTCAGTGCCAACGGTGTCACATAACCCAACATCACATCGATTTCTGAGCCGTCTTTGTTAATGCCTGTTACCGTACCGCTAGCTGGAGTAGCTGCACCATTGACGCTTGAACCCCAAACTGATGCATATGCACCGCTTTTATGGCCGAAAGTCATGCCTGCTTGCACAGCAGCATCGTTACCGCTTTGTGAAACACCACGAAACATATAATCGGTGGTGATTGCGGCCGAACCTGACACAGTCACGTCTGGAATGGTAATAATATCTTCAGCTTGAGCCACGCCAGCAGTTACAGCCAATGCAAGGGTCAAAGCGGTCATTTTAAATGCGTTCATCATGAACTCCTGAGGGTCGATAAAGTGTTGCAAACCAGCAAGATGCGGCCTGCATATCGCTGTTTTACACGGCTCAGCACAGAATCTGCCGAGTACATGAACAAGCCTTACAATACGGATTTTTTTGGATGTATCAAGATGTTTCGGATGGTTTTTACAACAAAACATCATTAAAATGTCATAATTAGCTGATCTTTTAATGCTTTTTATTGAAAAGTTTTTTTGTTAAATTTCAATCAAATGAAGCTTAACAATCAGGCTTGTCACCTTCATGCACCAAAAAGGAGCAACAACTCACCATGATCGAGCAATTGATTCACAGCGTCTTGCAGCAACTCGAAGCCCCGCGTGCTGATTTAGAAAAAAATCTGCATGCTTTACTGTCAGAAATGGTTACGAAACTGGAACTTGTCAGCAAACAAGAGTTAGAGCGACAGGAGCAGCAACTGGCCGAAGCACGACGCACTATTTTGGAACTATCGAAGCGTTTGGATCAAATTGAGCAACGACAGACCGCGTCTGGCGACTAATTCAGCACTGTTTCCGTGCAATCATTCAGTAAAACCACAAAACAGTTTTAATTTTGATTAAAAAATCAAAGGAGCATCGCAGATGTCATTTGCAATTATTCACACTCGCGCCGCCATGGGGCTGCACGCCCCTGAGGTGCAAGTCGAAGTCCATCTCAGTCAAGGTCTGCCCGCTTTGACGATTGTCGGCTTGCCAGAAGCCGCCGTGCGTGAAAGTAAAGATCGGGTACGATCGGCGATTTTAAATTCAGGCTTTCAGTTTCCGAATCGCAGACTCACGATTAATCTTGCCCCAGCAGACATCCCCAAAGACGGCTCGCGCTTAGACTTGCCGATTGCGTTGGGGATTTTGGCTGCCAGTGGACAACTGGCTGCCGAAAGCTTGCAAGCCTGTGAATGTGTCGGCGAGCTGGCACTGAATGGCCGATTACGACCGGTACAAGGTGTGCTATCGGTGGCGCGTGCCGCCAAACAAGCCAAGCGCACATTGCTCCTGCCCAGCGCAAATGCCGCAGAAGCGGCACGAATTGCGGGGCTGACCATTTATGCCGCCGATGATCTGGCCAGTCTGTGTGCGCATTTACAAGGCGAGCAATTACTCACACCCGTCACGGCCAGCCCACGCCAGAGTGTTGCCGTCGAGTTACCTGATTTGGCGGATGTACGCGGTCAACATCGCGCCCGCCGTGCTTTGGAGATTGCGGCCGCTGGTGGACATTCGATGCTGCTCTCAGGGCCACCGGGTACCGGTAAAACCATGTTGGCCTCACGGCTGGCGGGGATTTTGCCTGAGTTATCCGATGAGGACAGTCTAGAGGTCGCCAATATTTATTCGATTGCCAATCAAAACTATGACTACGGCGCACGGCCATTTCGGGCGCCGCACCATACCGCCTCGCCTGCGGCGTTGGTCGGTGGAGGCTCCAATCCGAAACCTGGTGAGATTACCCTCGCGCATCATGGCGTGTTATTTTTGGATGAATTACCGGAGTTTGATCGTAAGACCCTAGAGGTATTGCGGCAGCCGCTGGAGTCGCATGAGGTGGTGATTTCGCGGGCAGCACGGCAGGTGACCTTTCCGGCACGTTTTCAGTTGATTGCGGCGATGAATCCATGCCCCTGTGGTGGCTGCGGCGATGGCGTGAATGCCTGTAAATGCACACCGGATATGATCAGCCGTTACCGCGCGCGCTTATCGGGGCCGCTACTGGATCGGATTGATTTACATATTGATGTGCCTGCCCTGCCCGCCAGTGATTTGCAGCAGCGTACGCCAGTTGAGGATTCGGCGACAGTGCGGGCGCGAGTCATCGCCGCCAGACAGCGGCAGTTACAGCGGCAAGGCCTCAGCAACCATCGCTTGTCACCGCAGCAACTGGATCAATACGCGCCACTGGCAGCCGCAGAGCAGCAAATCATGCAAATGGCACAGCAGCGGCTTGGCCTCTCCGCACGCGGCTATCATCGCGTGCTGCGAGTCGCGCGTACCATTGCAGATCTGGCAGGTGCAACAGCGATTGCTGCGCCGCATCTCACCGAAGCACTCGGCTATCGTGGCAATATGGACAGCCGCTAAGCAGGTATTGACCCACAGGTTAAATGGCGTGGCTCAACAGGGGAAATCAAGCATGCGTTGGCTATGGATTGCTGTTTTTGTTGGTGCAAGCTACTGGAGTTGGCTTAACTGGCTGAAGCCTGTGCCGACTGCACTGAATTTGCCCGATGGATATCAAATGATTGAGCTTGAGCCGTACCACGACACCTTTAGGATTTTGGCGCGGCGTGACTACTACCACGATGATGGTGCCAAGTTTTCACCGGTTGATTTTGCGGTTGGCACGGGGGCGATGGCCGACCCGAGTGTGTACAAGCAGTTTAGCATTGAGCAGCGTAACCGCTGGTATTACTGGTCTGTCGATCAGTACCCAATCCCACGCCGCGAGATCGAAATTAACAGTGCCAACGTCCATATCATTCCCGCTAATCCTTTGATTGCAGAACAATTAAAAAAAGTAAAAATCGATGATTTGGTCGTATTGTCCGGCATGCTGGTCGAGATCAACCATCCTAATGGCTGGCGCTGGCGTAGCTCATTAAGTCGCGAAGATACCGGTGATGGCGCTTGTGAGTTGATGCGGGTCGATCACATCGAGTGGCACAGTCGCTAGATTGCTGTTCACCCAAAACCAACAATCTTATACGCCAAATGGCAGATGCTATAATCTGCCGTTTGGCAGATTATTTCAGACTGTGATATGACCTAAAGTCGCTGTTGTCGGTGATCGCTCGGACACGATTTTAACCACCGCTTAGCACGGGGTAACAATCTGTCGTCTGGGGTGCTCGGTCTGCACTGCGCCGTTCAGTTTTTTGGTCATTTTGTTCACTGAGGATCTACTCATGAAATACCCAGCTTACTCAGCACTCGCCGCCTGTATCGCACTCGGCTATGGTAATGTTGCTGTCGCCAAGTTGTCTGCACCTATTGCGGCTGCTCCCGTCGTCAGCACCAATATTACCGAAGCCGATGTACTGGCTGCCCAGCAAGCATGGGGTAATGCGCTGGTCAAAATCGCTACCGACTATGACGAAGGCGGCATTGCCAAAGCTAAAGCCACTGCCGAGGCAGTACTCGACGCGGCGTATGGCTACAACATGGGTGCGGTATTGTTTAAACCGACCCTGGCTGTCGCCCCACAAACCTTCCGCCCAACCAAAGAAGGTGCGCTGGCGTATTTTGTGGGAAATAATCCAAAATTCCCAAATGACAAAGGCTTTGCGCTGAAGGGCTGGCGTTCGTTTAGCGTCACCAACTCAGCGATTCAGCTGCATGGAAATACAGCGATGTCGATTGGTAATGTTTCCGTCACAGACAAGGCTGGCAAAACCACTACTGTCGATAAGACGTGGGGCTATGTACGCGATGATCAAGGCAATCTGCGGATTGTGCTGCACCACTCCTCACTGCCGTATCAGCCTTAAGTCCGCGTCATCCCTGCCAAACGGTCGATCTTTGGCTGTTTGGCATCACCAACAACAATCACAAAATGCTACCCTGTATGAACCAATACAGGGACTGATGGCATGACCGACACCCCAGTGACTTCAATTCGCGCCTTGCGTGAACAGTACCAACAACAAGCACCTGCCCATCGGGATCTGGCGCTGTTGGTCAGTGTTGCCGCGCTGGTCAATGCGCAACCGCTTGAACAATGCGCCGAAGACATTCTACGGGTGATGGCATCGGTACTCGGCACCAACCATGCCGTATTGCTGCGCTATCAATCAGGGCGTCTGACCTGTATCGCAGGCTTGGGACATGCACCACCGACCAAAACCCGCATGCCCGCACAAGGTTACTTGCCCAGCTTACTAAAATATCCCGCTGCACCACTGCTGCGTCATCCCGTCGATCAGGCTTGGGTGTTCATGACAGCAGAGCTGCAATATGAGTTAATCGTGCCGATGAGCTATGCAGGCCATATCACCGGTCTACTGGCCTTTGCCGCACCCACCGCAACCGAGTTACCCAGCAACGGCGTGCAACTGTGGCTCAGTACCGTCGCAACCCTACTGGCCGGACTGTGGCAAGACGGCACAACACGGCGACGCTTGAGCGAACGCGCCCAACACGAACTACGCCTACTCACCCCACGCGAACGTGAAGTGATGTCTTTTTTGCCCAAAGGCATGTCCAATCGACGGATTGCCGATCTGCTGGGGATCTCGGCGGGCACAGTCAAAACCCACGTTGAGCACATTCTGAGCAAATTACAACTCGATGATCGCGCACATGCGGCCGCCAAAGCGGTTGAACTCAAGCTAGGAAGCACCGAATGACCCCTCTCAGAAGTCCTTGGCGTAATCTCAGCTTACGCGCCAAAAGCCTCGTGGTGATTTTATTTCCGCTGCTGACCTTGGTCGTGGCAGTGTTTTTGGTGATTTCATCAATTCGTTTTAGTACGGATGCCGAAGACAATGTGCAGCGCAGTATTCGCGCGGTCGGCAACATTTACGCAGTACACGCTCAGGTCGCAGAAGCGGCCAGTGCTGTACGTGGTTTTTTATACACCCGTGACAAAGCCTTTTTGCGGCCGTATTGGCGCGCCAAACGGCAAATTCCAGACGCACTGATTGCCATGCAAAACAGCGTTACTGACCCTGTACAAGTCGAGTTAATTGCCGAGATTGCACGCTTGGTCAGGCTCAAGATGGATAGCTTAGATCGCACTCGCCTCGAAGCCGAACGCAACCCTGACCTCAAGCTACAACAAACTTTGGTCAATGAAAAAGTCTTGCTGGATGTGTTGCGTGAAAAAATCGCTCAGACGGACTTGCGTGGCCAAGAACTGATTCGGCGGTACACTGAAACTGCCAACCAATCACGGCAACGACATTTGATTATTGCGCTGTCGGCAGCCACGCTGGGGATTTTTACAGCGATTGGTTTTTCGTGGTGGTTTGCCAACGGATTGGTCACGCGTGTGCGTGACATTGGTGAAAATGCGAAACGCTTAGAATCAGGACAAACGCAATATCTATTAGAACCGAGTAACGATGAACTGGGACAACTGGCGGTGCGTATCCAAAAAGCCGGTAACATGCTGGCCGCGCGCGCCGTCGAAGCACAGACTGCTCGACTTGACGCCGAAATCGCCAACCGCGCCAAAACCGATTTTTTATCGCGGATCAGTCATGAGTTGCGCACGCCACTGAATGCAATTTTGGGCTTCGCTCAGTTGCTCGAACGTGATTTGCGCGGCACACCTAAGCAACGGAGTGTCGAGTTAATTTTGTCCGGCGGGCATCATTTGCTGCAGTTGGTCAATGATGTGCTGGATATCTCACGGATCGAATCCGGTAATCTGGTGATGCGCCTAACGCCATTTGATCTGAACAGTATCATCCTCGAAACCATCGCGATGACCAACAGTCAGTCACAGCTGAATCGGGTGACGGTATCCTTTGATCCAGCCGCAACCGCACCGAGTGTTTTTGTGATGGCCGACCGGCATCGCCTGATACAAGTGCTGCTTAATTTGATTTCGAATGCGATTAAATACAATCGCGTTGAGGGTCGGGTCGATATCTCGATTGAGGCCATCGCAACCACCCACTGGCGTGTGGCGATTGCCGATACAGGGATCGGAATTTCGGCGGCACTGGAACAAAAACTGTTCTCACCGTTTGCCCGCGCCGAAGAAACTCGCATCGAAGGCACAGGGCTGGGCTTGGCGGTCAGTAAAAGCTTGATCGAAGCCATGCAAGGTGAACTGGGCTGGTCACGCAGACCGGATGAAGGGTCGATTTTTTGGTTGACACTGGGTCGGATTGATCCGCAACATACAACGGAGCCAACAGGAGCGCCGCATGAGTGACCCGCAGATTTTAGACAGTCGAATTCTGATCATTGACGATGAGCCGGTCAATGTGGAACTGCTGGAGCAGATTCTACAACGTGAAGGGTTTAGCCAAGTGGTCAGTACTACTGAGCCGGATCGTGCGTTGGAGATTTATCGCGCGGTGCAGCCACATTTGGTATTGCTGGATTTGCGCATGCCACGGGTCGATGGCTTTAGCTTACTGACCGCATTTGCCGAACATCGTCCGGTTGGGCAGTTCGTGCCGGTGGTGGTGCTGACTGCCGATGTCACCCGCGAGGCACGCCATCGGGCGCTGGCCTTGGGTGCGACAGATTTTTTGACCAAGCCATTTGATACGGTCGAGGTCGTATTGCGGCTGTGGAACCTACTGGAAACCAGCGTGCTGTATCGCCGCTTGCAGGAGGTAGAACCCTCAGCGGCGCGACTGTTGCCGCGGCCGCAGTTGGATTAGTGGTTATTCTACCGTGACACTCTTGGCCAAATTACGCGGCTGATCGACATCAGTACCGCGTAGTACGGCGACATGATAGCTGAGTAATTGTACCGGTATGCTGTAGACAATCGGCGCGAGAATGCCGTTTACCGATGGAATATCCACCACATGCACCCGCGCTTCAGACTGAATCCCGCTGTTCTGATCGGCGAACACAAACAACTCACCGCCCCGCGCTTGGACTTCTTGCATGTTGGATTTGAGCTTGTCTAAGAGCGGATCATCTGCTGCCAGCACAATCACCGGCATTTCATGATCAACCAAGGCCAAGGGGCCATGTTTCAATTCACCCGCTGCGTAGCCTTCGGCGTGAATATACGAAATTTCTTTCAGTTTCAGCGCACCCTCTAACGCAATCGGGTATTCAATCCCACGACCCAAAAATAGCGCGTGGCGTTTTTCGGTAAACGCGTGTGACATGCGTTCGATTTGTGGATCAAGCGCGAGTGTGTCTTGTACCAAGCTCGGCAATTGCCACAATTGCAGCACAGTCGCATTGATTTGGTCTTGGCTGAGTCGCTGTTGCACCTGTGCCAGCTTGAGCAGCAGCAACTTTAACCCAACCAACTGGGTGGTAAATGCTTTGGTCGAAGCAACCCCGATTTCAGGCCCTGCATTGGTGAGCAAGTGTAGGTCTGTTTCGCGGATAAGCGATGAGGTCGGTACATTACACAATGCAAGGCTCACCAAACCGCTAATTTTTTGTCGCTGTAAATCGCGCAAGGCAGCCAATGTGTCAGCGGTTTCTCCCGATTGCGAAATGCAAACTATCAGAGTATCAGCCGTCACTACTGCATCGCGGTAGCGAAACTCGCTGGCAATTTCGACCTGACATGGTAGCCGCAACAGTTGCTCACACCAGTATTTCGCCACGAGACCTGCATGATAACTGGTACCGCAGGCAATAATTTGTAGCTGCTTGATCTGAGCTAGACGCGCACCACCCTGTAGAAACTCAGGTCTTAGTTGCTGAGCCTCTAGGTATAAAGACAATGTTCGACGAATTGCATCTGGCTGCTCATAGATTTCTTTGAGCATATAGTGCTTAAATTCGCCCTTGTCGGCATTGGTAATACTAGCATCAAGCTCGTGAGACTGTCGTTGTACCAACTGACCCTCTTGATAAATTTCAATATTATCGCGAGTCAAACGGACAACATCCTGCTCTTCTAAATAAATAAATCGATTGGTAACTGGCAACAATGCCAACTGGTCAGAGCTGATAAAGTTCTCACCAATAC
>JBAQKP010000145.1:0-3784 GCA_049301135.1 Moraxellaceae bacterium
ACTCAGAATATTCCAGAGTTACTCGAAGTACGCGGTGAGGTGCTGATGCCCAAAAAAGGCTTTGACAAACTCAACCGCGAAGCTGCTGCAAAAGGCGAAAAAACCTTTGCCAATCCGCGCAATGCCGCCGCCGGTAGTCTGCGCCAGCTTGATCCCAAAATTGCTGCGAGTCGACCCTTGGCGTTTTATGCCTATGGCGTGGCGCGTTGTGAGCCGAGTACCAGCAACGCAACCCAGTCCGAGCAATTGCAGTGGTTGACGGGTTTTGGTTTTGCGATTGCCGAACGGCAGTTTGTGGTCGATAGCATCGAAGCGGTGCAGGACAGATATCAGCAGATTTTGACTGAGCGCCCCAGTTTAAGCGTTGAAATCGACGGTATGGTGGTCAAGGTCAACAGCATTCGGCAGCAGCAGCAATTGGGTTTCCTGAGTCGAGAGCCGCGCTGGGCAACCGCGTATAAATTCCCTGCCGAATCCGCGATCACCACAGTCGAGCAGATCGACTGGCAAGTCGGGCGCACGGGTACACTCACGCCAGTCGCACGTCTGAAGCCGGTGTTGGTCGGCGGCGTGACCGTGAGCAATGTCACGCTACACAACATCGGTGAAATCTACCGACTGGATGTGCGAGTCGGCGATACAGTCAGCGTACACCGTGCCGGTGATGTGATCCCCAAAGTCGAAAAAGTCTGGCCGGAGTTTCGGCCTGAACAGGTCAAAGGCAACGACCAGCATGTCAGATTGCCAAGTGCATGTCCGGTCTGCCAGTCGCCGGTGGTGATGCCAGAGGGCGAGGCGTTGGCGCGTTGTAGCGGTGGGTTGTACTGTCCGGCGCAACGGGTCGAGGCGATTCGGCATTTTGTGTCGCGTAAGGCGATGGACGTCGATGGTTTGGGTGATCGTTGGGTCGAAGGACTGCAACAGATTGGTCTGCTGAATAACGTGGCGGATTTATATCAGTTGCAACAGCACCGTGAGCAACTGCTTGGCCTTGAAAAAATGGGCGAAAAATCCGTCCAAAACCTGCTCGACGCGATTGAAACCAGTAAAACCACCACCTTGCCGCGACTGGTCTATGCGCTGGGCATTCGTAGCGTCGGTGAGACTACCGCACGCATGCTGGCCGATCAATTTCAGAGCTTAGACGCGCTGATGTCCGCCGATATCGAAGCGCTACAAAAAACCCCCGATGTTGGGTTGGTGACGGCGGAGTGGATTTTTGATTTTTTTCGGGCACCGCATAATCGTGAGGTGATTGATGGGTTGCTGGCGGCAGGAATTCGCTATCCTGCGCCTGCACCACGTACACGGCAGCCTTTGACCGGTGAAAGCTGGTGTGTGACGGGAACGTTGGCGCAGTTTAGCCGTGATCAGGCCACCCAGATGCTACAAAGTCTGGGCGCGAGAGTGTCTGGCAGTGTATCGAGCAAAACCAAGTGTGTACTGGCTGGGGAAAAAGCCGGTTCCAAACTGGCCAAAGCCGAACAGTTAAATGTACCGGTGATGAACGAAGCGCAGTTTGTGGATTTTCTAGCCGAGCATGGTGTGGATGTGGGGTTGTTCGAGTGAGCGTGCTGATATGGGCGATCTGCTGAACCAAAAACAAATCGACCATATTCGGGACTGGTTTGCGACCTCAGACGGTGTATTGATCTGCGCTGGTGCTGGCATAGGTGTCGATTCAGGCTTGCCAGATTTTCGCGGCAATCAAGGGTTTTGGCAGGCTTATCCGGCATTGGGTCAGCGGCGGATGGATTTTACCAGCATCGCCAATCCTCAGACGTTTGTGGATGAGCCGCGTTTGGCGTGGGGGTTTTATGGGCATCGTTTGCAGCTTTATCGTGATACCGTGCCGCATCACGGGTTTCAGCTGTTGCAGCATCTGAGCCAACGTTTTGAGCATGGCAGTTTTGTGTTTACTTCCAACGTCGATGGGCAGTTTCAAACGGCTGGTTTTGCGGCAGAGCAGGTGCTGGAATGTCACGGTTCGATCCATCAGTTGCAATGCAGCGTGCCGTGCCATGCAGCAATTTGGCCGGCTTTAGCGTTTGTGCCGCAAGTCGATGCGGCGCGTTGTCAGTTGCTGAACGCATGGCCCACTTGTCCGCAATGTGGTGCAATTGCTCGCCCAAATATCCTGATGTTTGGTGATGGGTCGTGGCTGGAACGGCGTACTGAGCAACAATACACCCGCTTTGCAGCATGGCGAAAACAGGTGAAACAGCCTTTGGTGATCGAGTTGGGCGCTGGTACAGCGATTCCATCGGTGCGTATGCAGGCTGAGGCAACCGGTCGGCGTTTAATTCGGATTAATCCGCGTGAGGCACAGATCGCTCATACTGATGGCGTGTCGATCGGTTTGGGGGCATTGGCTGGACTTACGTTGTTATACATGATCCTTGAGGCATAAAAAACGGCCACCTGAGTGACCGTTTTTTATATGGATTGCTGCTATTTTGGCGTTATTCGAATCAAAAAATTCACCTTAGCGGTGGTGCGATAGTTGCCGACTTTGGGTTCAACCAGATCAGTTGGCTCCGTGCCAAACACGCCAAAGCCAGCGCGGGTTGTGCCGGTAATCCCCGCAAACGCATTGCCAGTCGATGATAAAATAATCCGATCTGCCTTACCGCTTTGACGGGGTTTTTTGAATACAAACTCCTGACTGAGCTGAACGGTTTGATTGGCTTGGTTGCATTTGACGTCTGCCCATAGCACCGGCGGCAGCGGATTGCCTGCCGTATCAGTGATCAGGCTTTCAGACAGTTGACTCGCCACATACTGCGTCAGGCCGCCATTGGTAGACTCATAGCGCAAGGCAAGCAGTGACATCGGCGTAAAGCCGACCACACCAGACAGACCAGCACATTTGAGTTCACCCTCTACCAAGACGCGCGTGTCACGTTCGATATCCAGATAGTGAAAACCACCGGACGAGACGACTGCGTTGCTGTTGGCACAGAACACCTCATCTTGATCACCACTTTTAACTACGCCGCAAGAGCCTTGTAAGTCTGCATCAAAATCAAAACCAAGCGTGCCGTCATTGCCGCCGTACACACGAATGTCGGCATTGACGGTACTGTTAACCGTTGCTCGATTACAGCCGCTGTTGTTGGCGTTGGCACGTTGTACGCTGACACTGGCCACTTGGTTTTGCACGGTGACTCGTTCGCTACGATTAAACCAGCGTTCAGATTCACGCGGCAGATCTGGGATTTGGGTCGGGTTTTCGTCAGTTTGGTATTTTTCCTCACGGACTTGCATGTCTTGTGCTGCCAGACAGCCTTCACCGCCATCTGAATCGGTGCTGCTGGTTGGGGCATTGATGGCCATGCCGACGATCTGGGTTTTGATCAAGCAGCGCTCACTGACGTTGGCTACCCGCTTGGCTTGTACAGAAAGATCTGCGCTGGCATTGGCCGTGATTTCAATCGTACCTGCGCCAGTGGTTTGGATGGTCGCAACGACTCGAGTGCCATCAGCATTTGGCTGCGTGCTGATTAAGCGAGCAGGCCCAGTCACTAGCCAGTCAATATCGCGTTGATTGGCCGCAAATCCATAAATTTCAGCGGTTAACTCGAAAGTGCTGTTGGGGACAACACAGGCGCTGGGCGGGCTGAGAGTGATTTGGCCGCCTAAGTTGACTGTGGCAATCGCGCTGCGGGTGTTGTTCACTGCGGGTGGCAGTACCGGATTGAGCGTTTTGAACTCGACTCGAACAGGGTAGTCCTGTCGGTCGGTCGGCGTGGCAATCCGCAGCACATACTGATCACCGTTGCGT
>JBAQKP010000146.1:0-19984 GCA_049301135.1 Moraxellaceae bacterium
TGAAGATGTTGGTGGAGTTGCAGCGGGTGCAACGATGGACGGTGGTTTCTGAGATCATGGTCAGTGAGGTTGGGCAGCGTGGGTGATCTAAATTTTATACCAGAACACGTTGATTTTTGACACTACCAAAGATTTAATTCTTTCGGCTTCGCTTGAGGATTGGAACAACATCGGGTGCTGGGGCGCTGGCACTGGTCCATCATTCAGAGATTCTTTCTCCGTATGGACTAAAGGTGCTGGTGAATTTCACAATATTGAAATTGATTCCCATTGCGAGGTTTATTCATTAAAAAAAAATTTATCAGTGTCAGTTGCTTGTGGCATTAAACACAACGACGATTTTATCGAAGATTGGGCTAATTCGTTTCCAGATACTAGGGCATCAAGTGCATTCGTTGATTTTTTTTATAACAACCAGCTTGTATACAGGGATATTTACGTTTCAGTAGATGGTGGGAGATGCAGAATACCCCTGCCGGACATGAAATTTAACAGCTCAACGCATCAAGTTGAGAAATTGACTATACCACGGGAAAAATACAAATTTTTCAAGCTGCTGAATGGCTTAGGAAACGATTATGAAAGCTATTTTCATAGGACAAAAATTGAAGTTGTTGACGAACCATGGATGAAATAATATGGATTTTTGGAATGGTTTAGGACTTTTTTTAACATTTTGTGGAACCGCACTGGCTTTCTGGCAGGCGTACAAAGCAAAGACTTATAAAGAGGAAATACAAGCGGATCGGCAAAAATTAATTTTGATTGAATTGATGCCTATTGCGAAAAGTGCCCGAGATGAATGTAAAAAAATCATTACTCCTGTCAATAAACCTATGCGGGGTGTTGATTCAAATAGAGTAATCACTTCAATTCAGGAATTGGCGGAAAAGCTTCAAGAGCATAGCCATCGACTGAAAGGGAGTTTTAAAGAAAAAGCAGCAGTTAATAATTTACAGCTTTTAATATCGAATTATAAAAATGAAAACGCGGCTGATGAGCGCAATAGGCTCGCTGACTCAATATACAGCGAATTAAACTCAATAGTTGAGTCATTAGCATTGAGCATAGATGGTAGTTTGTAAGCAAACCACCTACTCCAGCAGCAGCCCAACTAGCAGATCCCTGATGACCGTTTCAATCTTTTGGCGGTCGATCAACCCACAAAAACAGCCTTTTTTAGCATGTCTAGCGCAATCACCCTTGTTTTTTTGCCAGATTGCATTACTTATAGGACATGACAAGCTGTTTTGTCACTCATCTGGAGTGCTTTATGACCAACTCAACTTCATCCGAACACCTGACGCCGCGCAGTGGACCGTTTCCGCTATTGGCACTGCGTGATGTTGTGGTCTATCCGCACATGCAAATCGCCTTATTCGTCGGTCGCCCCAAGTCGATTCACGCCGTTGAAATCGCCCGCGCCGCCGATGAACTGGTGTTTGTGGTCGCCCAAAAAGACTCACTGGCCGAAGGCATCGATAACGAAAACCTGTACGAATTCGGCACGGTCTGCCGCATCGTGCAAGTGGTCAACCACGAAAACGACGACAACTGCATCAAGGTGCTGATCGAAGGCTTGTACCGCGCGCGCCTGACCGACATCGAAGATCAAGGCTTGTACATGCTGGCCGGTACGACCCCTGCACCGATTGAAGTCAGCTTGTCCAGCAGCGACCAAGAAGAAAAACGCATCGGCCTACAGACCTTGTTTGCCCAGTACGCCGAAGCCAAGCTGCGCAACTCGCGCGAGCTGATCAGTGCTGCCGAAAAAATCCAAGACCTGCTGGAGCTGGTGTATTTTGTCGCCACCCGCACCCCGCTGTCGATTGACAGCAAACAAAAATTCTTGGAACAAGCCGATCTGGCCGCGCATGTGCAAGAACTGACTGACTACCTGATGCGCCAATCTGAGGAAACCCAGATCGAGCAGGGCTTGCACGAAAACGTCAAACGCCAGATGGAAAAAAACCAGCGCGAATACTTTCTGAACGAAAAAATGAAAGTGATTCAGCGCGAGTTATCTGACATGAACGGCGGTGGCGATGACGAAATGTCAGACCTCGAACGCCGTATGTCAGAAGCGGATCTGCCTGAAGCGGTGCAAAAAAAGGCCGAAGCCGAATTCCGCAAGCTCAAGTCGATGCAAGCTGCGTCGAGTGAAGCAGCGGTCGTGCGTAACTATCTCGACTGGATCTTGAACACGCCTTGGAAAAAAGCCAGCAAAGTCTCGATCAAACTGGACAAAGCCCAGCAAATTCTAGACGCGGATCACTACGGTCTGGCCGAAGTCAAAGACCGCATCGTCGAATATCTGGCGGTACAGTCGCGGGTTAAGCAACTGCGCGGGCCCGTGCTGTGTCTGGTTGGCCCCCCTGGCGTGGGTAAAACCAGCCTAGGCGAATCAGTCGCCAAAGCCACTGGCCGCGAGTTTGTCCGTATGGCGCTTGGTGGTGTGCGGGATGAAGCCGAAATTCGTGGCCATCGCCGTACCTATATCGGCGCGATGCCCGGTAAAATCGTGCAGCATCTGGCCAAAGTCGGCGTGAAAAACCCGCTGTTCTTGCTCGATGAAATCGACAAAATGGCGCAAGACTATCGCGGCGATCCAGCATCAGCCTTACTGGAAGTGCTTGATCCGTCGCAAAATCATAAATTCAATGACCATTATTTGGACATGGATTTAGATTTGTCGGAAGTGATGTTTATCTGTACCGCCAACAGCATGGATATTCCTGCGCCGTTGCTGGATCGGATGGAAGTGATTCGTTTGCCCGGTTATACCGAAGACGAAAAGGTCAACATCGCCGAACGCTATTTGATCCCGAAAGCGATCAAAGCCAATGGACTCAAGCCCAAAGAACTGCACATCGCTGAAGACGCGGTGCGTGATCTGATTCGCCGTTACACCCGTGAAGCCGGTGTGCGTAATCTGGAACGCGAAGTGTCGAAGATCTGCCGCAAGGTGGTCAAAGAAGCCGTGACCAGCAAAGCCAAAAACGTCGAGATCAACGTCACCGAAGCCAATCTGGAGCAATACTCTGGTGTGTACAAGGTTGATTTTGGTCGGGCGGAAGCCGAAGCTGAAATCGGTCGGGTGACGGGTTTGGCATGGACATCGGTCGGTGGCGAGTTGTTGACCATCGAAGCGGCCTCGGTTAAAGGCAAAGGCGCATACACCGCCACCGGCTCACTCGGTGACGTGATGCAAGAGTCGATCAAGGCTGCGATGACTGTGGTGCGTACCCGTGCCGAAATGCTCGGGATCGCGCACGAGAAGTTTGCCGAAACCGATGTGCATGTGCATATGCCGGAAGGCGCGACCCCGAAAGATGGCCCTTCAGCAGGGATTGCGCTGACCACGGCGTTGGTGTCTACGCTGACCGGCATTCCGGTGCGTGCCGACATCGCCATGACCGGCGAAGTCACCCTGCGTGGTCGGGTACTGCCAATTGGTGGCTTAAAAGAAAAGCTACTGGCGGCGCATCGCGGTGGGATTAAGCTGGTCTTGATTCCAGCCGACAACCAGCGCGACCTGAAAGAAATTCCAGACAACGTCAAACAAGGTCTGGAGATTCGTGCGGTGAAAACCATCGACGAAGTGCTGGCAGCAGCTTTGGTCAGTGCGCCGATCCCTTTGCCACCGCCAGTGCTCACAGCAACGGTGACCGGCGATAGTGCGCGTCACTCTTAAAGGTGTTGCGTCAGTAAAGTCCGTTTAAAGTTGACCCCGTTTTTGGACTCCAGACCAAAAATGGGTTGGTTGGCAATCCATGCAGTGTGTGGGTTGCCTTTTTTATGAGTTGCTTTTTTATGGGATTGCCCAGCAAAATCAGACTCAATCCCGTCAAAAAAATGCTACAACAACGTCAGGTCTACCGTTTTAAACCCTTGGAGTGCGTATCATGCTCGACAAACAGCCACCCACCCCAACGCCGACAGCAGAACAAGTCAGGCAATGGACACTGATTCTGCATCTGTCACAATATGCTGGCCTGATTGTGCCATTTGCCAATCTGGTTGCCCCGATTGTGATCTGGCAACTCAAAAAAAACGACATGCCAGAACTCGATACACATGGTAAACATGTGGTGAATTGGCAAATTTCGATGCTGATCTACGCGGCGGTGTCTGCGGTGTTGATGTTTGTGCTGATTGGTTTTTTGATGCTGGGCATACTGGCGATTTTATATTTGGTGTTTCCGCTGATTGGTAGTATCAAAGCCAATAACGGTGAATTCTGGCACTACCCGCTGACCATCAAGTTTTTCTAATCACACGGCTTTAGCAAACCAGCAGCGGATAAGATCGCCAACGCCGTCACGGGTGACAAGACGCTCTGATCCATACCACGTTTCTTTACTTGTGTCGCATGAAAAAACCGCCAGTCACTCTGTGGTGTATGGCGGTTTGACGTCGACCAATACCCTGTTTATTGCGGCGTTAATGGAATGCCACGTTGCAGTTTAATGCTGTCCACCAACACATCGGCAGCCTCCACCACAAACACCTCATCTTCCGGCAGTTTTGGTCGCTCGTTTTGCTTCATTTTGGCACGAATCTCCGATTGTGCTTCGAGATCGGCTTGATACACCTGCCAACTGGCATACGGCGGCAAGCCAGTCAACACTCGGCGCTGGTTTTCAACCGCAAGGGTCTGCTGCTCCATTTTTTTGGCTTCAGCGCGGCGGGTGTCTAAATTCAGCGAGACTGTTTTTTGATCTTTGTTCATCAAACCCAAATGTCGAATGTCGTTCAAGAACACAAACTGCGGATCTTTGACCTGACGCTCCAGTGAACGGCGATTGAGCACCGGCAGATCTGGCGCAAAGTCACGTTCGCGCACATAAGCAGAAGTGGCGATGGTGTCCCATTTCAGCGCGTTTTTGGCTTTGCGCTCGCCCATTTCTTCATCGTAGATATTGACCAGATGAATGTCTGGACTCACGCCACGATTCTGAGTACTGCCGCCGGTCACGCGATAAAACGTGCGCTGGGTCAGTGTAGCTTGACCGTAGGCTAAACTGTCGAGTTGCACTTGTGCAGTGCCCTTGCCAGTGGTGGTACTGCCCAAAATCAAACCACGACCATAGTCTTGAATCGCCGCCGCAAAAATCTCACTGGCCGATGCTGAGGCCAGATTGATCAGCACAGTCAGTGGCCCTGCGTAGAGCTGCGCGCCACCATCCTCGTCACGGTAGACGTTGACATTGCCATTGCCATCGCGAATCTGCACCAATGAGCCTTCTTTTAAAAACATGCCGAGCATGCTAGCCACTTCATCCAGCGAACCACCAGGGTTATTGCGCAGATCAACCACCACCCCATCGACATTTTCGGCACTTAGCGCAAGTAGGGCTTTTTTGGTATCTTCACTGACACTGCGGTAGTTGTCACCAGCACGCCGCGCCCGATAGTTCAGATAAAATGAGGGGATTTCGATCACGCCGATCCGGTAAGTTTTGCCTTCACGCACCACTTCGGTAATCCGATGCCGCAGCGCGGCATCTTCTTGCTCGATCACATCACGCACGATGGTGACGTTACGCGCTTGTGCGGCAGAAGCATTCGGCGCGAGCAACCGCAAGGTGACTTTGGTGCCGCGCTTGCCACGAATCAGGCCGACAATCTCGCCGCTCGACCAGCCGACCACATCGACCATCGCTTCGCCGTCTTGCGCAACGCCAATAATCCGATCACCGGCGCGCACTTGGCCGTTTTTACTGCTCGGGCCGCCTTCGACCAACGATTCAATCCGCGTGTAGTCTTCATTGCCGCGTTCTGGCCGAATCGACACCCCGATGCCTTCGAGGGCCAGTGTGGTCTGACGGTTCATTTCCATCGCTTCAACTGGCGCATAATAATTACTGTGCGGGTCGTAAGTCGCCATCGCAGCATTCAGCACCAACTCTAGTACTCGATCACTTTTGACCCGTGACATCCGCTCAAGCTGACGCTGATAGCGCTTTTGTAGGGTTTCGACTGGGCCTAACTCGCTACTGCTCAGGTCTTGGCCTTGTGCCAGTGCTGGGTTGTCTTTAATCGCCTGTTGCTTGGCCGCTTCTGATTCTTTACTGATGGTCAAGTTAATCAGTTGTGACACCAGCTGTTTTTGCCAAAACGCTTGCTGCTCTGCTTGCGTTGCAAAAAACGGGGCTTTTTCGCGGTCGATTTCAATGGTGTCATCACGATTCAGATTCTGTGGCTGCTTCAGTTGGTTCAGCATGTATTGGTTAAATTCGGTCAACCGCTGTTGGTAGCGCTGATGAATTTCGAACGCTGGCCGCAGGTCGCCGGTTTTTAAGTAACGCCCGAGATTGGCGGCGTATTTTTGCCGAAAGCTATCAATATCTGATTGCAAAAATAAAGTGTGTTCTGCGTCCAGATTATCAATCAACATGTCAAAAATACGCACGGACATCGTTTCGTCCATCGGCATATTGAGATAATGATGGCGATCCAGTAAGGTCGCGACTTGGCGGCTGACCAAGGCTTGCTCACGGCTCGGCATGAGGCTCTGCTCGGTGACGGCTGGTTCAGTGGTCGCAGCAGTCGCGGGCGTTGCACCACCCATCACCTGATTAAAAAATAAACCGCCCGTGATCAGGGCTAAGGCACAGGCTAAATTTTGAAGTTTCATATGCTGCACAGACTTCCTTGAAAAAACCGATCTAAACCCAGTCAGCGTGACGGATCAACGCGACAGGTCAAAACGACCCGTCTGCAACCAACAACACGGGACACTCACTGGGCGATTCACGCTGAGTTGTTTGCATTGTGCCACGTTATCGCGCAGCAAATGTAGCAGACCTGTGCAAAAATCAGGTATGGTTTGCGACATTTGATGCATTTTTAGCGGACTGCGCGTGCGCGCGCTAAAACTGCCACATCTTTCACCACTTAGGATACTGCGATGATTGGCGCACTGATGTTAGACATTGCTGGCACAACGCTCAGCACAGAAGATTGCGACCTGCTACAAGCGCCGCAGGTCGGCGGGGTGATTTTATTTGGGCGCAACATCGAGTCGGCACGGCAAGTGCGTGATTTGACCGATCACATGCGGCAAGTTCGGCCAGAGCTGCTGATCGCCGTCGATCAAGAAGGTGGACGGGTACAACGCTTGCGCGAGGGTTTTACCCGACTGCCGGCGATGCGTCAATTCGGGCTGCTGTACGCACAAGATGCGGAACTGGCCTGCCAACAGGCCGAAAACTGCGGCTGGTTGATGGCCACTGAGGTGCTGGCGGTCGGCATTGATCTGAGTTTTGCGCCCGTGTTAGACCTCGACGGGATCAGTCAAGTGATCGGTGATCGCAGTTTTCACGCACAAACCGAGGTGGTCACGGCGCTGTCACTCGCATTTATGCGCGGCATGAAACGTGCGGGCATGGCCACGACTGGCAAGCACTTTCCTGGTCATGGCTCGGTGCTGGCCGATTCACATGTGGCGATGCCGGTCGATCATCGCAGTTATGCGCAGATTGAACAGACTGATTTACAGCCATTTTTGCAGACTCTATCCAGCCTTGATGCCTTGATGCCTGCGCACGTGATTTATCCTGAAGTCGATATGCAACCGGCAGGTTTTTCGGCGGTTTGGCTCAAAAAAATCCTGCGCGAACAACTGGGTTTTGATGGCGTGTTGTTTTCTGATGATTTGTCGATGCAAGCGGCACATGTCGCCGGTGGTGCGGATGCACGGATTTTGGCGGCGCTGGATGCCGGTTGTGATATGGGTCTGGTCTGTAACCAACGTAGCGCGGCACGACAAGCACTTGAAGCACTACACAACTACTCAATGCCAAACCAAGCACGACTCGAACGCATGCGCGGTAGACTGGGACAGATGACAGGGCAGTCGCTTAACCTCGGTGATGCTTGGCTGGCTGCACAACAACAACTGGCTGCATTGACAGAGCGGATGAATGCTAGCACGGTCGCCACATCGCATGACCCAAAACATCATCTCGATCCAACCGTTTATACTGCGCCCTTTAACGCGTGATCAGCGTTGTCGTCTTAATCATGTGCTGCTATCGATTAGCAGCCTAAACCAAAGCTATTGAATTAACTGCCACAGGAGGGCAAACCATGCGCGACGAGCAACAACAACTGTCACCGCATCGCCACATCTCATTTACCGCGCACTATACCGGCTATATTTGGTATCAGTTGGGCTGGTCACATGCAGCACTGGCCAGCCGTAAAGGGCATCGGCTGGCGACCTTGATGCACCCACTTGAGCTGCTGATGGAACGCTATGTCGGCGGCAGTATGCGCAGCACCTTAAAGCAGCGCCATACACTGATCGACCGACAACTCGACCGCTTACTCGATCAACATCCCGATCTACAAATCCTCGAAATCGCCGCCGGACTGTCGCCACGTGGCTGGCGCTATCGGCAAAAACATCAGGGCTTGGTCTTCGTCGAAGCCGATTTGCCGGAGATGGCAGCGGCCAAACGAGTGGCTTTGGCGACGATTGAATCGCCCGCCCCGCGCATTGAGGCAGTCGATTTATTTGCGGATGACTTGCAAAAGCTACTGGCGCAGTTTGACCCCAGCAAGCCATTGGTGATTATCAGTGAAGGCTTGGTCAATTATTTTAATAAAGATCTACTGGCACAATTGTGGGGACAACTGGCCGAGCAACTCAGTCAGTTTCCAATCGGGGTGTATCTGACTGATATTTATCCTGAACCGGTCAAACATCGCTTGGCGCAGTTGATTTGGAATGCCAGCAAACTGCTTAAGTTTATGTCACGCAGTGCCTTTGCGTTTCATTTTCAAGCACCGGATGAGTTGCGCGAGTTTATGAATGATGCGGGCTTTCATCAGGTCAAAGTGTTTCAACCGACCAATGACGATGCACCGATGCGCACTGATCATTTTGGCGATTTGGTTTGGGTGATTGAGGCACGGATTTAACGGGTGATTGCAGCAGCACGACAAAACGTGCTGCTGCTGACCAGATCAAGCGACCGGTGCGGTATCTGGTAAATTTTCTAATACTGCATCACTGGCCAGCAGAAGATTCAGACGTTCAGCATTTTCAAAATAGCCATGCTTAAACAGCGCACGCACGCGGCTACCGACTTGCTCAAAAATCAAACACTCAATCGCCAGTGGTTGCTCGCTCAGTTGACCTAATTGCAAGGCCAAATCACGCGATTCAGCCATCAGCGCAGCAGCAGCTTCAACCGTGCCAGCCTCAAGCAGCACGCCAAAAAAATTAATATCCACCACCGTGACTTGATGACACTGTGACTGATCATGCCGGTGATACATCTGACGCACTGGCTCGACCAAATGCACCCGTCGCTCACCGCGCCGCTCAAGCTGTGGAATCTGCTCGCGGCTCATCGGCTCGATACCCGCGCAATCCTCAATCGACTCACCACGCAAGTAGGTCGCAAACAACCCCATGGTTTCTTTACGACGCTCAAGCTGTGGCAAATGATCGGCATGCTTAATCAGCGCAAACTGCATGTCAGGGCATTGCAGCGCAAAGCTGGCATTTTCAAACGGCAAGGTAAAACTATCAAACTCACCAACCGCCACCAAGGTCGAGCACGTCGGAATTGGTACATTGCGCAGCCGCAACAGGCGATTACAGTTCACCTCGTAGCGCAGACGCTCGGTGCTGGCAAATGCCGCCATTTGTTTAAAAAACAAACGCTTGGCGGTCGGTGACAAACTGGTTTCGCTCAAACGCGCATGATTGACTAAATAGAGCACCACCGCTTGGCCAAACTCCTCCATGCGGTCTTCTTTCATCAGGTGTAGCGACTCTTCGAGCAGCATGCGCCAGCTTTCGCGGGTCTTTTGCATCACGCCCATCAACACCAGACGATCCATCAACTGCGGAAACTGCTCGGCAAAATGCGACGCCACCACCGAGCCAAGCGACATGCCCATAATCGACACACGCGGCAATTGCACTTCTTGCACCCAACGGCCTAAATAATGCGCCAAGTCCGGCAGCTCTAATGTGCCCGCAGACAAGCCGTTGACGGCATTATGCATCTGTTGGTTATTGCCCATCGACGGCATATCAATCAATACAATTGGACCTGCATCGAGCAGTTGCTCAACGCAGTATTTATAAGAGTTAAAGTTTTGGAACGCGCCACCAATAATCACCACCGGTGTACGATGCAGGGTTTCTGGCCGCGCAATCGCCATATATTCGATTTTCCAGCCATCAATCCAATGCTCACGCGGCGCAGCTTTGAACGTGTCGCGGGTATAACACTCAAAAAAAGGATGAAAAAAAACATCTTGCATTATAGAGTCATCCTGAGCCTGATCCTGAGTATAGTCCTGTACCTGCTTACACACTGCGTTCATACCCGCCCCTCCTTGTTGACCGATCCATATCCCTATGTGTTCTAGATGCACCTGCGAGCTGTGATTTCGCCATCCGTGCGCGCATCTTGATCTGAGATGATCCAATCTTTATCAGTGATACAACCAACCCATACCACCATCTCGGCGCTTTTGCATGGATTTTGGCATCCCATCTTAGTGATGATTGCTGACCAAGCATATCTTATCTTGATCGACGGCTGAAATAGTTTAACGCCAATTTTTGTTCGTCAGAAATGTCAAGTTGCAAAACCGTGCAGTTTATGCACCAAAACCGTGCATTTTAGCGGGCTTTCTTTCTGATCTTAGTCTTAGACTGTTACACTAGCACACAAGCAAATGAAGGCTCAGCTCGCACGCGTTTTTTGTCCCTGTTGAGCCGACCGTTTTGGAGTAATAAGATGACATACAGCATCGAACAGATGATGACCCAGCTCGGCCAGCAGGCCAGAGCCGCCTCGCGTGCGCTGGCACGGGCAGATAGCAACGCCAAAAACGCAGCATTACGCGCGATTCATGACGCACTACAGACCGGACAAGCCGAGGTTCTGGCGGCCAACGCCGTCGATATGAAAAACGGCCAAACCAACAATCTTGAGCCGGCGCTACTGGATCGCCTTGAACTGACCCCTGCCCGCTTTGACGGCATGCTACAAGGCCTGCGTGATGTGATTAGTCTGACTGACCCAGTCGGCGTGATTACCGATCTGGCCTATCGACCTTCTGGCATTCAACTCGGCAAAATGCGTGTGCCGCTCGGTGTAGTCGGCATGATTTATGAATCACGCCCGAATGTAACCCTCGAAGCAGCATCACTGGCGATTAAATCCGGCAATGCGATTATTTTGCGCGGTGGCTCTGAAGCATTTCACTCCAATCAAGCGATTGCCGCCTGCATCCAAGCGGGTTTGGTCACTTCTGGTTTGCCAGCCGCTTGTGTACAGGTAATCAATACCGCAGATCGCGCTGCCGTTGGCCTGCTGATCACCATGGCAGAATATGTCGATGTGATTGTACCGCGTGGTGGCAAGGGTTTGATCGAGCGGATTTCTAAAGAAGCACGTGTGCCGGTGATTAAGCACCTCGATGGCAACTGCCACACCTTTGTGGAACGTCAGGCGGATTTTAGCAAGGCGCTAACGATTTGTTTAAATGCCAAAACCCACCGTTATGGCGTGTGTAATGCGATGGAAACGCTGTTGGTCGATGCGCCGATTGCTGCGGCGTTTTTGCCGCAGATTGCGGCGCTGTACGCGGACAAGGGCGTTGAGTTGCGCGGTTGTGCGGCGACGCAGGCGATTTTGCCGAGTGCCAGCGCTGCGACTGAGCAGGATTGGTACGAGGAATATCTTGCGCCGATTTTGGCGATTAAAGTGGTCGATGGCTTGGACGCGGCGATTGAACACATCAATCATTACGGCTCACACCATACCGATGTGATTATCACCGAAAACTTTAGCACCGCACGGCGCTTCTTAAACGAAGTCGATTCGAGCAGTGTGATGGTGAATGCATCGTCGCGCTTTGCGGATGGGTTTGAGTATGGGTTGGGTGCTGAGATTGGCATTTCGACCGATAAAATCCACGCACGCGGCCCCGTCGGTCTGGAAGGACTCACCTCACAGAAATGGGTGGTGTTGGGCGATGGGCAGATTCGCGGTTAATCGTCAACGTTAAATGATTGAGCCGACCTTGCAGAGTTGGGGTCGGCTGATATTTCACTAAACAAATATGACGACGCAACACTGGCTTGACACCTAGCTACCTTTTAACATTAAACTCGAATTACCAACTTGCAGACGCACAACCAACATGAACACACAGAAGAATCCAATTAACTGGCCTGTAGTGCTCATCACAGCGGCAGTTCTATGCACTATGCCAATTCTAATTTTGCTAATGACAGACTCAGATGATCGAACATCGACACCAGTCAATAATCAGTCATCTGTTTCCAGTGACGCTAATTCAGATCCGGCAGTTCAAAGCCTTCCGACAGCAACAGAATCAACCATAGTTTCCAACCCAGAATATGATCAGCAGATGTTGAGTAACGATTGGACTAAGGTACAGCGGGGTATGCGATCTGTCATTCACACCCATCTGTGGAAAGTTTCATCTATAGGCGTACTAGGCCAAACGCATTACGACATCAGTCGAGCATCTGCTCAGGTTAGTCTGCTCACTGATGAAAGAAATCAAGTTATTCAGGCACAACTGACGCTATTCCAATTAGAAGACCCTGCATTTCAAACGGAACATCAGGAGGTGACAAAAATATTTTTAAAACAATTCTTTGGTGATAGCGATAGCAAAGAAGGCTACCAAAAATTTGCAGACTATTTGCAAAACGGACTTCGACAAGGCATGGCTGGCACTGTACCGAAGCAGTCGATCAATATTGATGGAAAGGAACTGACTTTTATCATGTATCCAGAGGATCGCTTCATGTTTGTTTCTATTCAGAAACCATCCAATACTAGTAGTAGCATTTTTTAGCAACCATTAGCCGACATCCTTTCATCAGCATCCCGCCTAAAACACTGCAAAAACAAAACCTGCTTTGTATTGTCATGCAATTCCGCTATACCCTACAGAATCAGCACGTCAGGACACTTTTTACAGCATGTCAAACTCCGTTTTAGTGATTAATTGTGGCTCCTCCTCGATCAAATACGCCCTGATTCCCGCTGATGGCGCAGCAGACAGCGCTCGCCTTGAAGGACTGGCCGAACAACTGGGTAGCGCCGAAGCCCGTATCAGCGGCAAAAATCGCGCCGGTGAAAAATTTAGCCGCAGTATTCGTGGTGCAGGACACGCCGAAGCCTTGCGTGAGATTTTGCAACAACTCGACGGCCACGCCCCAAAAGCCATCGGGCATCGCGTGGTACACGGTGGCGAAAAATTTACCCAAGCGGCACGGATTAGCCCCGAAATCATCGCCGCAATTGAACAGACCTCACCACTTGCCCCACTGCATAATCCCGCCAACTTGATCGGGATTCGGGCAACCTTGGCACTGTTTCCCGATCTGCCACAAGTTGCCGTGTTTGATACCGCCTTTCATCAAACCCTGCCCGCCCGCGCCTATCGTTATGCGCTACCCGACGCGCTGTATACCGAACATGGGATTCGGCGTTATGGTTTTCATGGCACCAGTCATGCCTACGTCAGTCAACGCGCTGATTGTTTACATCGGCAAATGAACGGCAACCACGACCAAGCGCCGACCGGCTGGCTCTCCGCACATCTGGGCAACGGGTGCTCCACTACCGCAATCTGGAACGGCCAAAGCGTTGATACCAGCATGGGCTTAACGCCGCTTGAAGGCGTGGTGATGGGCACGCGTAGCGGTGACGTAGATGCGGGTTTACATGCGCATTTACACCGGCACCTCGGCTGGTCGATGGATCAAATCGACAACATGCTGAACAAACAAAGCGGCCTACTCGGATTGTCCAATCTGTCCAACGACATGCGTACACTGACCCAAGCCGCCGCCGACGGCCATCATGGCGCGACGTTGGCGATTGAGGTGTTTTGTTATCGTCTAGCCAAATCGCTGGCGGCGCTATCGTGCGCCTTGCCGACGCTGACCGGCTTGATTTTTACCGGTGGCATCGGTGAAAACGCGGCTGATATCCGTGCCAAAACCCTCGCACTGCTGCCGCATTTTGGCTTGACGCTCGACCCAGACGCTAATCAGCGCATGGTACGCGGCCAAGAAGGCCGGATTGATGCCAATTGCACCGCTACGGGCGTACAAGTTTGGGTGATTCCGACCGATGAAGAAGGCCGGATTGCCGCCGAAACACAACAAACTTTGACAGGCTAAACGTCGGTCTACAGCAGGCTCGATGGCATTTTTTAATATGAATCGTATAGGAAAATTGGAATGCAAACGTTTTTGATTGTGCCGACCGGTACAGGTGTTGGGGTCACGTCGGCTTGTCTGGGCTTGATTCGGGCGCTGGACTATAACGGCTTAAAGGCGGGGTTTTTTCGGCCATTTATCCAAAATGAATTTAACCAAACTGGCCAAGATCGCTCCTCTGCCCTGATCGCCAATGCGCTTGGCCTGCAACCGCCGCAAGGCCTGAGCCAAGCACACGTTGAGCGGATGCTCGGCGATGATCATGTCGATGAATTGCTGGAAGAAGTGATTGCGCTGCATCAACACGCCGCGCACGGTATGGATGCGGTAGTTGTTGAAGGCATCGTGCCGACCGGTGACAGCAGCTACGCCACACAACTGAATACCGCCTTGGCGCAGGCCTTGGATGCCGAGGTGATTTTGGTCACCAATGCCGACCTAAACGACCCTGAAGGTCTGGCAGATCGACTGGACATGCACGCGCGGCCATTTGGTGGCGTGGAAGCCAAGCGCACGGTCGGCGCGTTACTAATGCGGGTCAAAGGTCTGGCTGAACCGGATCTGGACATTCTGACCACCGCCGGTGAATCGGTACGCAATCACGCACAAATCCAAACGCTGATCGAGAAAGTCAAACCCTACTCGCCCGCCGTCGGCAGTGACTTGTTTCATATCATCGGCATGGTGCCGTACAGTCGCGTGCTGAGTGTGCCGCGTACCTTAGACATCGCCAACGCTATCGGTGCAGAGTGGCTGAGTCAAGGCGATGCCGCCAAGCGACGGGTCGAACGCACCACGCTCTGCGCCCGCACAGTCAGTAACGTATTGGATGCCTTTCACGCTGGCACGTTGGTCGTTACCCCTGGTGACCGTGCCGATGTGCTGGTCGCGGCCGCACTCTCGACCATGAACGGGATGCAACTGGCGGGGATTTTGTTGACTGGTGGCTTCCGACCTGAACCGCAGATTGTGGACTTGTGCCGTCCGGCGCTGGCCAGTGGCGTACCGGTGTTGGCGGTGCAGGAGGATTCGTTTGCGACCGTGACACGCCTAAGCCAATTGAGCAGCGAAATCCCCGTCGACGACCTAGAACGCGCCGAGCAAGTGGCGCGTTTTGTCTCGGCGCATATTGATCTGAATTGGCTTAAGCAGCGTTTTGCCGCTGCCCGTACGCCGCGTTTATCGCCGTCGGCATTTCGCTATGCCTTGGTACAAAAAGCCCAAGCCGCCAAAAAACGCATCGTGCTGCCGGAAGGCGCTGAGCCGCGCACCGTGCAAGCCGCAGCAATCTGCCAATCGCGTGGCATCGCGCACTGTATCTTGCTGGCCAAACGTGCCGATGTGGAAGCAGTCGCCTTGAATCGCGGTATCACGCTGCCACCGGATCTGGAAATCATTGATCCTGACAGTATCCGGCAGCGTTATGTTGCGCCGATGGTCGAGCGACGCAAGGGCAAGTTGACTGAGCCGATGGCCGAAGCACAACTGTCTGATCCGGTGGTGATTGGCACGATGATGGTGCAACTCGGTGAAGTCGATGGCTTGGTATCGGGTGCGATTAACACCACCGCCAACACCGTGCGTCCGGCCTTTCAATTGATCAAGACCGCACCGGACTTTAAGCTGGTGTCGTCGATTTTCTTTATGCTGCTACCGGAACAGGTGGTGGTGTATGGCGATTGTGCGATTAATCCGATGCCGAATGCCGAAGAGCTGGCCGAAATCGCGATCCAAAGCGCGGACTCGGCGGCGGCGTTCGGGATTGTGCCGAAAGTGGCGATGATCAGCTATTCGACTGGTGAATCTGGCTCAGGCGATGACGTGGAAAAAGTCCGTGAAGCAACTCGGATTGCCAAAGCGCGGCGGCCTGATCTGTTGATTGATGGCCCTTTGCAATATGATGCGGCGGCGATTGAAAGTGTCGGGCGGCAAAAAGCCCCAAACTCGCCGGTGGCTGGACAGGCGACGGTGTTTATTTTCCCTGATCTGAACACCGGTAATACCACGTATAAGGCAGTACAGCGTAGCGCCAACGTGGTGAGTGTGGGGCCGATGCTGCAAGGGTTGAATAAACCGGTCAACGATCTGTCACGCGGTGCATTGGTGGAAGATATTGTGTATACCATTGCGTTGACGGCGATTCAGGCTGCGACTTGTTAAGCTGTTTATGGATAAAGCAAGCGCATCACTTGTGGTGCGCTTTTGACGAAACCTATTAGACGAGAGAGTCATATGCCTGATATCGAAAGTGGCTGGCGCAGTATTCCAAGCACCCCAAAGCCAAATATGCCAAAAGCAATCGAAGAAGATTTTGAAAAATTTAAGTTAGAAATTGGCAAAGCAAACATGTATTGGTCGCATTTTAGGGCGTTATTCACTGAGTCACAGCAGACAGTCGAGATTCTTAACGAATCGGCTGGAGGTTTTTTTAGGCATATTCAAGAGATCTACTTTGACTACGCCATTCTGCATATTGGCAGAATGCTTGATCCTGCGCAAACCAAAGTAAACAAAGTGCCTAAAGACAATTTCACTTTGGAAAAGCTGCATAAAGAACTCAAGTCATGTCTGGATCAAAATAGCTACGATCAGGCAAACCAAATTTTTTCTACTATCAGAAAAAAATATGCTGCTAGCTTCAAGCACTTGAGAAATAGAACAATCGCACACATGGACTATGAGACCATCAAAGACCCTGCACAACTGCCTGCAATCAATGTCCTGATGGTGAATCAATTACTTGAAAAACTAGCGGAGTACATGAACGTCATAGACGGGTATTTTCATAATACAGAGTTTGCGTATGATGGGTTTATAGAGCGTCGCGGTGTACAAGACCTAATCGCCACGTTGCGCATGGGATTACGCTATGAAGAATTAGTACAGTCACATGATATTGCGTTTGATGACTTAGATCACAGCAAGTGGCAACTTCGACAGGATAACTGACCAATTCAAGCCCGACTATGCAGCCCACACCACCCATGCTATAACCTTAAATGTCGATAAAAAAAGGCAACTCCTCCAGCATGCCACATACATCATTAGACCCCAATCAACCCGCCCAACTCAAACAGCTTCAGCAACTACACGCTGACGGCCTACTCACTGATGCCGCCTATCGTGCCGCCTACGCACAACTACGCCCAGCGCAAGTCTGGGGACACTGGCTCGAACAACTGTGCTGGATGCTGGGCAGCGCGTTACTATTGGTTGGTGTGTTGTTTTTCTTTGCTTATAACTGGGCAGCGTTGCCGAGTATGGCAAAGTTTGGCCTGCTGCAACTGGCAATCCTGAGTTGTGTCTGTGGTGCGCTCTATCTCGGCATGCAGCGGCTTGGCGGACAACTGCTGATCACGGCGGCATCGGTGCTGGTCGGGGTGTTGTTGGCGGTATTTGGGCAGGTCTATCAAACTGGCGCAGATGCCTATAGCTTATTTGTCAGTTGGGCAGTGCTGATCAGTCTGTGGGTGATCGTCGCTCGCTTTGCAGTGTTATGGCTAGTTTGGCTGCTAATCGCACAACTGGCATGGGGCTTATATTGGCAACAACTCGGCCAACATCTATGGGCTTGGCGGCCTGAGTCAGTCACGCTGGCTGGGCATATCATCTTGTCGGGGGTTTGGTATGGACTGTATGAATTCGGCCAAAATACCGATCTAAAAGATAGCTGGCTGGCGTGGACACAGCGCGGCTGGCTGCGTCCTGTCTTGCTGATCGCGCTGCTCCTACCGCTAAATATCATCACCAGTCTGACTGTACTGGATGTCGATCTAAGTCTGCTGTTTTGGCTACCCGTCTGGCTGATGGTTAATCTTGCGCTGCATTATTACTATCAGTGTCGACAGCCGAGTCTGGCGGCGTTGGGGCTGGTGGTCAGTAGCATCTGCGTGACCGGTTTGGTGGCGGTCGGTCGAATATTGTCGGAATGGCTCGACAGCAGCGGCATGTTGTTAGTGTTTGCGCTGATCGTATTGGCGACTGCAACGGCAGCGGCGCGCTGGCTCAAGCATCTCTCACAGCAATTCGAGCAGGCAAAAAATCATACAGGAGCGGTGACATGAACAATCCTACACCGCCGACGCTGCAACAACTACTCGACCAATTAAAGCAGCACTCCCTGCTGAGTGCGGCTGATCACGCCCGTATTTTGCAATCTGACATTCAAGCCTCGCCGGAGAATACGCCACTGTTTGCCAAGATTCTAGCAGCGGTCGGCGCATGGTTAGCGGCGTGGTTTTTAGTGCTGTTTTTGGCGATCAGCCTATCGTTTAACGCTGACTCACCCGCGTGGCTGTGGATCGGCGTGGTGTTGTTTGGCGTAGCACTGGGGCTGCAACGCCGCATTCAGCAGGATACGGTATTTATCCCTCAGTTTAGTCTGGCCGTCTGGATCGTTGGGCAGGTGCTGATCTTGTTTGGCATTTTTCAGTTGATTGAGCCGTATACCGAGCATTATTTTGTGGGCTTGCTACTGGTGCAACTCTGCTTGAGTGGGATCAGTTATGCGGTGAGTCAACAGTTTGCGGTGCGCTGGCTGGCGGCGGTGGCGGTGTTTGGCTGGGCGTGGTTGGCGCTGCCGTTTGTGCTGTATCTGTTGATCGTCCTCGGTCTGCTGCTGTATTTATGGCAACCAGCGCAGCAAGGTTTAAGGATCAGGCTACAGCCGTTGGCATGGGCGCTGCTGTGGGCTTTACCGTGTGGTCTATTGGCGGTTGATTTGGAGATGTTGTGGTTTTTACATTCCAATCAACAGCACCAAACACTGTTTTGGCTGTGGACACCAGCGCAAGGCATCATGGCGGTTGGGCTCGGCGTGACGGTGCTGCAACTGAGTCAGGGCGTGCGTGGCTGGTCGCTCGGACAGCGTGGTTTTGTAGTCGCTGCGCTGCTGATGATCGGCTGTTTTACGCCCGCCAGTGTCAGTGCTGCGTTACTGCTGTTGCTGCTCGGCTTTGCCAGTGATCGCATCAGTATTCAGGTGCTGGCCGTCGTGTTTTTAACCTATGCACTCTGGCTACTGTATTACACGCTACAGCTCAGTCTGGCCGAAAAATCCCTGCTGATGATCGTCACAGGATTGGTATTACTGGCGGCTGGTTGGCTGATCCGGCAACATATTGTGGTTAAGGAGGCGGTATGACTGTACAACGTTCACGGTTACTGCTGGTGTTGGGTGCGCTGCTGATATTGGGTGCGGTGAATTTTTCGATTTGGCAAAAACAACAAGTTTTAGCCGATGGACAGATTGTTTTGCTTAAGCTTGCGCCGGTCGATCCACGCTCGCTGATGCAAGGTGATTATATGATTTTGCGCTACGATCTCGCAGATCAGTTGGCAAAGCAATATCATCAACCGACTGGCCAACTCCCACCCAAAGGCCAACTGCTGATTGAACAGAACACACAGCACGTCGTTACACAGGGGCAGCTGTATCGCGGTCAGCCCTTGCAGGCCGGTCAATCCTTGCTGAATTATCGCCACAAAAATGGGCAAATTTGGCTTGGTGCAGAGTCGTTTTTTTTCCAAGAGGGTTTTGCGGCAGCGTACCAAGTCGCTGAATATGCCGAACTACGGGTCGACGATCGGGGACACAGCGTGTTGGTCGGTCTATACGACGCCAAACTTCAGCCGATCCGACCGACTCTGCCGAAAACCCCGCCAGATACTTTATGAGCCATCGATTTTAGGCTAGTCTAGCGGCTGATCGAATTGAGATGTTTGCCGCACTATGTCCTC
>JBAQKP010000147.1:0-3919 GCA_049301135.1 Moraxellaceae bacterium
AGACAGGGTAGAATCATTAAATCACCACGATTTCCAGCATACGGGTAAATTGAAGCATACGGTATGCTTGCTATAACTGCTAATTTTCTAAAACTATCCCAGCAAGGAAATAGTTTTCGATTACCAATCGCAAAACCGTAACTGATTGCGCCTGTAACAAACCTCGCCAGCTCGTTATTACAGACTGGTTGTATATCTGACTCACTCCAAATGTATTTTTTATAGCCCCCACATTTAGACACTCCAATCTGATAGAACCAACCTTTATCAGTCACCTGATCTGTAATGAGCTGTATACTTATTTGATCAGATTGATCAGCCAAAATTTCAGAATCAGAGAGTCCAAATCTGTCTACTTTCTGATGATCACTTATGACAACAATATAGGAAACCTTCCTCTCAAGTATCTTATTTACCACTTTACCCAACGTTTTGAATCTCCCACCTCTAAAGTTAATTTTAAAGCCCATCATTTCTTTGTTAAAAAAATGAAATTTAGAGCCGCTCGGACTGTTTAAACAGTAAAAAACTGCGGCATTAGGTTTTTGATCTGCATTTATTTCGTCATATTTTTTGTCAATATAATTCAGCACAGCTTTTACCAAGTCTTTTTGTGCCATCTCTTTCGCGCTAGGCAGTATTTTCTCCCGACTATACGTCAAAAAATCTTTTGCGTCATAGCCATAAAAATCCACTTTTGCAGATAAACAGTGGAAACTACAACCGAAGTCAGAAAAAACCTGCCCCCTAAAAAACGTATCTAGGATACCTCTATCATGACCGATAAAATATAACTTTGACAGTAGAATTTTTGTTTCTTCGCAAAAAAAGGAAAGCTCATCTAAATGACTTTTTGTTTCTTTGGAGTTGATAATAATTGGACTTTTCATGGAAAACTCTATAATTTTGATACTAATGTTTAAGTTCTCATAAAATGACAAATCTTTTGACTTTGTAAAATCGTACTGTCTTAGATATTTTGAAACTACGTCCCCTCCCCAGGGCATACTAATTTTTCTTGGAATTTTATCTATTTTTATCCAAATATCCAAAGTAGTACCATAAGCGATTTTTTCGGACTCTGTTATGTCTATCTTTTTCACACTTACAGCTTCACCATCTTCTATTTTGGAAAACATAACTTCTAATGCATCGTGCGTATCACGGCTTTTTGTTGTCATCTTGAATTTATCACTGATCAAATACGTGCTTTGCAAGCCTAACCCAAAGCTACCTGATGGCCTGTACCACATCGGCATATCGTTCACAATTTTATTTTTCTTTTTGTTGTGGGCAGAGCCGCCCACACTCAACATGTATTTTAACGTTTCCAAGCTTATACCTGTGCCTTTATCGGTCACACGTAACATCCAATAGTCGCTATTTTTTGGATACTCTTCAAAGACAACTTCAATTGCATATTTCGCTAAGATTTCTTTCAGTTCAGGCCGTGTTGGGTCTAATTCCCTAATTTCATCAGCATGATCTCTCCATGCCGCAATTAAACTTGCATCCACCGCATTTTGTAAAATTTCTCGAATACTATCAAATTTTGATGGATATAAACCCGTTCCACGTACCAACTCTAACATAGCCGAAGAATCCACCTTAAAGTCAGGCTTTTTCCCTTGCTCAAGAATTAAGTATGGCTGCTCCATCTCCACAATCGTTTGAGTCAATATTGGCAGATGGCCTAATTTTTTGTGTGGAACAATTTCTTTCCAATGTTGTGTTTGCTGACGATATTCTTGCTCTAGCCATTGAAACCAATCAAATGCAACTTCATACGCAGCTGGATTAGGGCATTTGGAAGTAATTTCAATATATTCAGAATCTAAACGGAAATGTTGAATACTATGATGTTTGTCTACATGGGCTTGGCTGGTTTTTGGCAAGTAACTACCGCACATGTGCAGCATCACTGGACAAAAACGATTATCATCAAGATCAAGTAAGTCACCCATACGCAGTAAGCAAGCCACATAACGTGGATGACAATCCTCTGTTGCCATACCTGCCTCAGAAAACGGAAGATCAAGCACACCTTTAAAATCAGAGCCATGTGCCTCGCAAATATCTGCTAAAGCCCTAAACAACCTGTTAGGCAATAACTCATTGCGGGGTGAATCTAGTCCAATTTCAGAATGAGGATTGCGTACGATCTTGGCAGAATTTTTTGGGTGCTTGCGGCGATACCACTCAGCAAGTAGTTGCGTATACTTCTGAAAAAAACTATGTGCTTCTGCACCCTTTGGCAATACTGCATGCTTGTCAAGCCAACTCTTTGCAAAGGCTTGTAATGGATCATGCTTTTCTTGGCTAATTTCTTTTATAAAATCTTCAAATGCAGGATCATTCATATCTTCAATTTGTTTTTGTGTTATCACCATGCCTATATCATGATTATAGGCGGCTTCCAGCAGTAGCCATGTATCGGTAGCTGTTAAATATTTAATTTTTTCACCAAGCATACGCTCGATGTTGACAATAATTTGCCGAGAATGTGATGCATCGTGCCGACTATAATGTGGAAAAACAGAGCTTATATTTTGTAAGGCTTTGCTGATCAGCTCCTGATCAAATCGCCACTGCGACTCAAGTAATTTTAAATGTGGATGCCTACTACAAGCACTTTCGAAGTGCCGTTCTAGGCTATACATCGGCTTCGGGTTATCTTTATTATTACTTGTTGCTTGGCTATGGCGCATTATTAACTCCCTTTTAAATATCACATCTTATAAAGAAGCGCAGAACACTCTACGCCTCTTTTTCGCTCTAAACCATTAGTCCATCTTACGGCCTTTGCTGGCGGCGATACGCAGGCGCAGACCATTCAGACGGATAAAGCCTTCCGCGTCTTTTTGGTTATATGCACCGGCATCATCTTCGAAGGTCGCGATGTTGGCATCGAAAAGTGAATCGACTGACTTACGACCAACAACGATCACGTTGCCTTTGTACAGTTTGACCCGTACCACACCATTCACTGACGCTTGTGATTCGTCGATCATGGTTTGCAGCATTTTGCGCTCAGGGCTCCACCAGTAACCGTTGTAGATCAGGCTGGCGTATTTTGGCATCAGCTCGTCTTTCAGATGCGCGACTTCACGATCTAGCGTGATCGACTCAATCGCCCGATGCGCCCTGATCATGATTGTACCGGCTGGGGTTTCGTAGCAGCCGCGTGACTTCATTCCCACATAGCGGTTTTCGACCAGATCCAACCGACCGATACCGTGTTCTCCGCCGAGTTTGTTGAGGATTTCCATCACTTCATGCGGTTTTTTAGCTTCGCCATCAATCGCGACGATGTCACCTTTTTCATAGGTGAACTCGAGATACAGCGGCTGATCTGGGGCTTTTTCTGGGCTGACTGACCAGCGCCACATGTCTTCTTCTGGCTCCCAGAATGGATCTTCCAGACCGCCGCCCTCGTACGAGATATGCAGCAAGTTAGCATCCATCGAATACGGGGATTTTTTACCGGCTTTGGCGTAATCAATCGGAATGTTGCGCTCGCGGGCGTATTCCATCAAGGTTTCACGCGAGGTCAGATCCCACTCCCGCCACGGCGCGATGCACTTGAGCTGCGGGGCTAACGCATACATACCCAGCTCAAAACGCACTTGGTCGTTGCCCTTGCCGGTTGCGCCATGACTAATCGCATCCGCACCTTCGGCTTTGGCGATTTCGACCAAACGCTTGGCAATCAATGGCCGTGCAATCGAGGTACCGAGCAGATACTCGCCTTCATAGATGGCATTGGCACGGAACATCGGGAACACGTAATCGCGGGCAAACTCTTCACGCAAGTCTTCGATGTGAATCGACTTCACGCCCATCGCTTCGGCTTTGGCGCGGGCAGGTTCGACTTCTTCGCCCTGACCCAAATCAGCGGTAAAGGTAATCACTTCGGCGT
>JBAQKP010000148.1:0-5397 GCA_049301135.1 Moraxellaceae bacterium
AACCACGCTTGTAACCACTGTAACCAAGTCGGTTTTTGGGTTGGTTACAAGGTTTTTATCAGTAGAATCATTCGTGTAACCGTTGTAACCAGTGTAACCATAGCGAAACAGCGATATAGGATTAAAAATGCGGTATAGAGGTTAAAAATGTTGTTAAAAAAGGGGTTAAAAAGCCGTGCTAAAAATAGACCGGCTTTTAACCCCAAGTAGCCAAAACAAAACAAACAAAAACAGAGTTTTAGTGGCTCAATTTGAGCGGCTTAAAAAGTGTTTTTTGCAGGTTAAAAGGGTTAAAAAACGCATTGCTTGGCCTGCATAAATTGTAGCGGTGTAGCGGATAAAACAGAGGTAAGGCTTATTGCTACTTGGCCTACTGGTTTGATTGCCCCATTTAGGGAAACCAAGCGTGTACTTGGTGTACTTCGGGTGTATGTGGTGTACTTGGTGTACGTTGTTTTAAAGTTTTGGACGCTGGGGGATATATACGCACCTTGCCCTAATCGTAAAAACCGCCCACATGGGGCGGCTGGTTGGTCGGTGGTGGTGATGCTCAGGCGTGTTTCAACTCTTGACGGATGGTGTCGCGTACCACGTCTTGTAGGGTTTGACCTGCCAGATACTGCTTTAAGGCTTCGTTCATCATGGCTTGATAGCTGCCGCCATTTTCTGCGGCTTTGGCCTTGAATTGTGCCAGTGTTGCACGGTCTACCCGCATGGTAATACGCGCCTTATTGTCGCCGGTGTGTGTGGCTTGCAAGGCGGCTAAGGCTGGGGTTTGTGATACGGGTTTTGCGTCCGAAAAATCCATATCATCGTAGTGGTCTTTGATCGGATCAGAATTGGCGGTCATAGGATTTCCTCTGCGGTTGGGTGGCTTTCCACGATGAAATAAGGCGAACGCTGTCACCACGCGTCGTCCAAACCACAATTAACACTCTGGCCTGTTCGCTCATGCCTAAGGTGATTAATCGTCTAAATCAAGCGTTAGCGACTCGACCAAATGGAATCAAATTGCTATCGGTGCGTAGTCCCTCCAAATAATCCGCCCATGCCTGCATCATCTTGCGCCGTTGCTCTAAAAACTTGGTTCGGTTGTATGCCGTCCCTAATGAGTCTGGTACACGGTGGGCTAATTGGTGTTCGATCACGTCACGCTCAAAACCCAAACGCTCATGCAGGATTGTACGGGCTGTTGCTCTAAATCCATGCCCCGTTATTTCGGCCTTGGTGTCATACCCCATGATGGTTAATGCCCTGTTTACCGTTGCAGGTGACATGCAGTGGTGGGGATTGCGTCGCCCGTAGAACACATACTCAAAACGCCCTGTAAGTTGCTGTAGATCGCGTAATATCGCCACGGCTTGCGTTGGTAGAGGCACAATATGATCTTGTTCGGTCTTACTGACTACATAACGCCATTCAGCCGCGTCTAAGTCTATTTCGCTCCATCGGGCAGTTCTAAGCTCTCCAATCCGTACAAAGAACATTGGGGCAAGCTGTAGGGCGCATTTCACCACAAACGTACCGTGGTATTCGTTTATGTCTTTTAGCAGTTTGGCAAGCTGTTGCGGCTCAGTGATTGCAGCAAAGTGTTTTTCAGGCCGTGGGGACAATGCACCGCGTAGGGCTGTACTCGGGTCGTGGATATTGCGTCCAGTTGCCATGCCATAACGGAAAATCTGTCCACATTCCTGCAAGGCACGATAGGCGGTATCAATCGAACGGGTTTCTATACGCTGAATCACCCGCAATAGATCAGGCGCGGTAATTGCCGCCATAGGCTGCTTACCGATATACGGGAATATATCCATCTCTAAACGCCGTAGCAGCTTCACTACGGTGCTGTCTGCCCACTGAGTAGACTTTTTGGTGTGCCATTCACGCGCTACATACTCGAAGGTGTCAGCACCCTCTGCTTCGCGCTTGGCCTGCTGTTTGGCTTGATTGGGGTCTATGCCCTGTTCGATCTGTTGGCGGGCTTCATCGCGCTTGCGTCGTGCGTCTGCCAGTGATACCGCTGAATACTTGCCAATGGTCAAGGTGCGCTGTTTGCCGTCGAGTCGGTAGGCATATACCCATGACATGCGACCATTGGCAAAAACATGCAATTGCAGGCCGTGCTTGTCGCTGTACTTATCAGGTGTGGTCTGTTCGGCGGGGGGTGGTTTTAGGCGTTTAATCGCTGCATCTGAAAGCATGTTGGTATAGATTCCGTTGGTATGTGGCTATACCAACAAATATACCAACAACTGTACGCGGTTTGCCATGTTCTACCCTGTGCAACGTGGGGCAACAAAAAACCCTAGAGCCTTTTAGATTCTAGGGTTGGTGGGCTACGCTGGGTAGCCGTGGGCATGAATATGGTGGCGCGACCCAGAATCGAACTGGGGACACACGGATTTTCAATCCGTTGCTCTACCGACTGAGCTATCGCGCCATAGGGTCGAGATTAAATAGACAAAGCTGCCTTAAGTCAAGCATAGCTGCATATTTTTATGCAAAAACCACGCGAAGCGACGATTTTTTAAGCAAGTCGCTCCAAATGTGCCAACATTCGATGAATCGCGCCACAACCGGGTTTAAAATGCTGTGCGCCTTTGGCATTTTCTGCATTACACACATGCTCGACCAACTGCTCGGCCACGCCTCGGCCACGATTGGCCGGATGCACCACAATAAACTGCAATATCCGCGTATCGGCAGTGCCACGACTCCAAATCGCCGCAATCACTTTGTCATTAAACTCAGCGGTATACAATAGATCGCCTTCGGCCAGTGCGCTGTCTAATTTTTCGACCGCATCTTGACCGTCCGCAAACTCAGGGCTGGTTTCATACACCCGCGCCACTTGGTCGCGTAAGTCGGCCAAGGGCTGGTCTGCTAATGTCGTATACGCATGGATGGTAATCGGCATAATCAGGCGCTCCTCGTTTGCACATCCAAGATTCAAGTCCCGACTGTAACAAGTCGGCGGCGACGATGCCACAAGATGCGCTATAATTGCGTTTTTACAGGAGCGCGTCGATGACCCAACTCGTCAATACTGGCCGTGTGGCTGAGGTGATTCGCAACACCAACGAAACCAAAATTCGCGCCCGCGTCAATTTGGACGGCACCGGTCAAGGCACGCTCAACACCGGTGTGGCGTTTTTGGATCACATGATTGACCAAATCAAACGGCATGGCCTGTTTGATATCGACCTGCACTGTGATGGCGACTTAGACATCGACGACCACCACACGGTCGAAGACTGCGGCATCACGCTCGGTCAAGCCTTTGCACAGGCCTTGGGCGATAAAAAAGGCATTCGGCGTTATGGGCATTTTTATGCGCCGCTCGACGAAGCCCTGTCCCGCGTGGTGGTGGATATCTCTGGCCGGCCAGGTTTGTTTATGGATATTCCGTTTACCCGTGCGCGGATTGGCACGTTTGATGTGGATTTGTTTTCAGAGTTTTTTCAAGGCTTTGTTAATCACGCCTTGATGACCGTGCATCTGGATAACCTAAAAGGCAAAAACAGCCACCACCAAATCGAAAGCACCTTTAAAGCGTTTGCCCGTGCCTTGCGCATGGCCTGCGAGCCAGACCCACGCGCAGCGGGCACCATTGCATCGACCAAAGGATGCTTGTAAATGACCCGTATTGCACTGCTTGATTACGGCATGGGCAACCTGCATTCGGCAGCCAAAGCGCTTGAGCATGTGGGCGCAACCGTTGACATTACCCACAACCCTAAACTGATTGCCGCCGCCGACAAAATTGTCTTCCCTGGTGTGGGCGCAATGCGTGACTGCATGGCCGGTATGCGTGAGGCGGGCGTCGATGTGGCCATCCAGCACGCGGTATTTAATAAACCCGTGCTGGCCATTTGCGTGGGCATGCAAGCCTTAATGCAATCGTCCGAAGAAAACGGCGGCGTAGACTGCTTGGGTATTTTTGACGGCGCGGTCAAACGCTTTCCAGACCATGCAGGCGTTAAAGTGCCACATATGGGCTGGAACCAAGTGCATCAGGCCGACCCCAGCCACCCCATGTGGCAGGGCATTGCGCAAGACAGCCGCTTTTATTTTGTGCATAGTTTTTATGTCGCACCACAAGATGCCCGCATTGTTGCCGCCACCTGTGACTATGCGGTCGACTTTGCCGCTGCCTTGAACCGTGACAACCTGTTTGCCACCCAATTTCACCCTGAAAAAAGCCATACCGTGGGCTTACAGTTGCTGAAAAACTTTGTGGAATGGCGTATTTAAGCCCGATTTTTAGGAACATCTCATGCTGATTATCCCTGCTATTGATCTCAAAGACGGCCAATGTGTGCGTCTTAAACAAGGCCGTATGGAAGACGATACGGTGTTTTCTGACGACCCTGTCGCCACCGCCACCCATTGGGTCAACGAAGGCGCACGCCGTCTACATTTGGTCGACTTAAACGGCGCATTTGCCGGCACGCCGATTCATAAAGACGTGGTCGAACAAATTGCACGGGTTCACCCCGAACTGCCGATTCAAATTGGCGGTGGTATTCGCTCGCTTGAGACCATTCGGCATTATCTTGAAGCCGGTGTGTCGTTTGTGATTATCGGTACGAAGGCCGTGCAAGATCCTGAATTTGTCGAGCAAGCTTGCCGCGAATTTGCTGGACATATCATCGTCGGCATCGATGCCAAAGATGGTCTGGTCGCCACTGACGGCTGGGCGAATGTGACCAATGTGAAGGCCACAGATCTCGCGATTCGCTTTGCGCACGCCGGCGTGTCGTCGATTGTGTACACCGATATTGCGCGTGACGGCATGATGCAAGGCGTCAACATGGATCAAACCGTCAACCTCGCCCACGCCTGTGGTCTGCCGGTGATTGCATCGGGTGGTGTGACCAATCTGGATGATGTTCGTGGCCTAAAAGGTCAGGCGGGGATCTTGGGTGCGATTACAGGTCGGGCAATCTATGAAGGCACGCTCAGTTTAAGAGAGGCACAAATGTTGTTGGATGCCTGAGCTAGTCGTCCTCTATTTGGGCGTTTGTATAGCAATAGTATGGCATCTTCACAGACCAGCACCGGCAGATAGCCCAGAACTTAACCTAAAAAGCACAACCGAGAGGCAGAAGTAAGCGATGGCACCGACAAGCAAATTAACCAATCCTCGATATTCGGATAGCTTCAATTTTCTGAAGGACTATCTGACTTTTTCAACGACTGGGTTGCCTACTGATCCCAGCACGCAAAGTTACTATAAGCGTCGAATTCAAGCAGAGCACTCTGCAGAAATGATTAGGGTCTGTTGACGTTTCACATTGGCAACCAGATGAAGGCACATGCTAATGCCACCAGACTGACGAAATTACGTTTCAGTTTATCGTATCTCGTGGCAATCGCTCTAAACTGCTTCAGCCGTGC
>JBAQKP010000149.1:0-3085 GCA_049301135.1 Moraxellaceae bacterium
GCATTTACGATGTCGATTGACACCGCCGCAACAGCCATCCCGCCCGCAGCCAATATTCAACAGATACCCGAACTCGATGTCTACACCACTCACGGGGTATTTCGACTGTCCAATCTGGTTGGCCAGCCGCTGATTTTATATTTTTATCCTAAGGATTCGACACCCGGTTGCACGACCCAAGCGCAGGACTTTCGCGATCTGATGCCAGAATTTGCCGCACTCGGAGTACGGATTTTGGGGATTTCGCGTGATTCGATGAAGTCACACGATAAATTCACGGCTAACGAATGCCTACCCTTTCCACTTGCCAGTGATGAAAGTGAGCAAGTCTGTCGGCATTACGGCGTGATTCAAATGAAAAATATGTACGGCAAAATGGTGGAAGGCATCGTGCGCAGTACGTTTTTATATAACTCACATGGTGAACTGGTTGAGCAATGGCATAAAGTCAAACCAGCTGGACATGCACACCTGTTATTGGATTATGTACGCAAAGCCTCTGGGCATTGATTTAAAATCAAAAATCCAAAAAGGCTGGCATCGAACCAGCCTTTTTAATGGCAAAAATTTACTGCGCAGGTGTCAATTCTGCATCAATTCGTACTGGAATATCGTCACCCACTGCTGGCACATAGGTGGTCATGCCCCAATCACTACGCTTGATCGTCGTGGTTGCGGTAATCCCAGCGGTTTGTTTTTTGCTGATCGGATTGACATCCAACTTGTTCAAGGTCACCTCCAACGTGACCGGCTTGGTCACACCAAGCAAGGTCAGGTTGCCGGTCACTTGGCTCTTGTTATCGCCGAGCACTTTAACGGCGGTGCTGGTAAAGCTCATCTTTGGAAACTTTTCGACGTTAAAAAAATCCGCCTTGCGCAGGTGTTCATCACGCGCCACCCAGCCTGAGTCGATGCTGTTGGTGTCGATCTCAAAGTTAACCTTGAGCGCTGCGGGCTGTTTTGGATCGTATTGCACAGCACCATCAAACTGACGGAAGTCACCCACCACGGTCGAAAAACCCAAATGATCGACGGTAAAACCGACCCGTGTGTGTGATTTATCAAACTGCCATGCTTGGGCGCTGGCGGCACCAGAAAACAGTACGCTGGCGATTGCGACGACTAAACCGATCTTTTTCATAAGCTTACTCCTTAAAAAAATCAAAACTGCCAGTCAGCAGGTTGGTGATTGCAGCTTAACGGATTTGCCCATCAAGATTAACCCGCGTTTTCTTAACATACTGTTGAAAAAAGTTAGCGTTTTTTGTGCGCAGATATTGTAAAATCGCGCATTTCCAATTCGGAGTGTACTGCTATGAAAGCTGGCATCCATCCAGACTACCGCCCTGTGTTGTTCCATGACACCAATGCTGACGTGTTTTTTCTGATCGGTTCAACCGTCAAGACCAAACACACCCGCGAGCATGAAGGCCAAGAATATCCATATGTCAGCTTGGATATTTCGAGCGCATCGCATCCGTTCTACACTGGCGAAGTTCGTCAAGTGGGTACTGAAGGCCGTGTGGCAAGCTTTAACAAGCGCTTCGGGCGTTTTGGTAAAAAAGCCAGCTAATCGCTGCTTTAAACCAAAAATCAGCCGTCATCTACTAAAGATGACGGCTTTTTTATGGTTTGGCTATTATTTCCAGCGCATCAAACTACTGGTCACGCCGAGCTTTTGCGTCGCCCAGTCTGACCACGTCAGCGGTAGCAATTTCAAAAATCCAATTGCTTTAACCATAAACGGCTCACGCACCACCGCTTCGTTATGGGCAATCGCCTCGATGATCTTATCGGCGACAAACTCCGGCTCTAAAAACGGAATAAAACGCGGTGGCCGCACCCCATCAAATGATCCGGTATTCACATAACTTGGGCACACCGTTGTGACCGAGACATGATCCAGCCCGCGCTCGGCCAGCTCTAAGCGAATCGAATCAGAAAAACCGACGACTGCCCACTTCGACGCCGCATAGGTCGAGCCAAATGGCAGGCCAATATAACCGGCAGCCGACGCGATGTTGACCAGATGCGTGTCTTTACCACTGAGCAAATCACCAAAAAACGCATGCGTTAATGTCATCAGTCCGAGCGTATTGACCTGAAAAATTTGCATGTGTTTGTCGAGCGGGACACTTTCGAACGTACCACCAAACACCACACCGGCATTATTGACCAACAAATCCACTCGACCGATTTCAAGATTGACTCGTTTGTGAAAGCGCTGGACGGCCTCGACATCAGTGATATCAACCGCAAAATGCCACGCCTCACCTTCAAGTGCTTTGATTTCTTGTGCGACTTTTTTGGCACCATCAGCGTCCAAGTCCAACACAATCACCCGACAACCCAACTGTGCCAGCTTAATCGCAATCAGACGACCAATGCCCTGTGCCGCACCCGTAACCAGTGCTAAACGGTCGCGAAACATATTCATTGCTCTACCCTCTGTTTCATTGTGTCCAATCATGCCAAAATTCGCCCCAACCGGCATAGTCCTACTAGGCCAAAGCCGACCCATTCGGCGCACATTTTTTGCAGGCACAGCACGCTGTTATGTCCGAACACTATCAATATCGCTTTTTACGACATGCGCCGCGTGACGGTTCAACCATGCAGATGCGACCCACCCGCTTCGAGCGGCTGCACATTGATATCTGGCTGCTGTTTCTATTGTTACTAGCGGCGCTGGTCGGCTTGATCACCTTATATAGTGCCTCTGCACAAGATTGGGGGTTGGTCATCCGTCAGGCGATTAGCTTTGGGATTGGTTTTATCGTCATGCTGACGCTGGCGCAGATTCCACCACGCATTTATCAAGGTTTTTCGCCGTGGTTCTATGCCATGGGCGTCACTCTGCTACTGGCCGTTATGGTGGTGGGCGAAGTGCGTATGGGCGCGCAACGCTGGATTGATATTCCGGGTTTTGGCAGTGTGCAGCCCTCTGAGTTTATGAAGCTCGGCATGCCGATGATGGTTGCATGGTATTTTTCCAATCGGGTGCTGCCGCCGAGTATTCCAGCCGTGATCGGCGCATTGATTTTGATTCTGATGCCGGTGATCCTGATCGCCGAGCAGCCAGATC
>JBAQKP010000150.1:0-8958 GCA_049301135.1 Moraxellaceae bacterium
GCATCTTTGATGAGCGGCTACCAAAGCGATCCGTATAAAGTGCTCAGTGTGGTCAATGCCAGCGGCAATCTGTTGGCTGAGGCGACTGCACCAAATCGCGGCGTGTATCTGTTTGAGAGTCGTCCAGATTCACGTACCCGTCATAGCATTTATAGCGGCTTGAAGTACGGTTTTGATCGCGGTGATGTGCTGGAAACTTCGTATCGGTTTACCAGTGATGATTGGGGTATTCAGTCGCATACACTCGATGCCAAATACCGCTATCACTTCGCTGATCAGCAGTATTATGTCGAGCCACACCTGCGTTATTACAGCCAAAACGCGGCGGATTTTTATCATGCGTACTTACAACAAGGTCGTGATGTGAATGTATCTGCGGGCGGCGTGCAAGCCTTGGTGGATAATGCGTCGTCGGATTCGCGTCTTGGGGCATTTGATGCGGTGACGTATGGGATTAAGTTCGGTATGCAGTTGCCAAAAGATCGTGAGTTGACCCTGCGGGTTGAACAGTACGAGCAGCAAGCGCAAGATGTGAAGCAGATTGGCGGGCAGTTGAGCAATCAAATCCTCCAGCCTGATCTGTCGGCCACGTGGGTGCAGTTGGGCTACCAATTTAAGTGGTAATCAAGCCGCTGTAGTCTGATGATGATTTTACCTCCCCTGCCGATGGGTTAACCTGTCGGTGGGTTTTTTTGATCGGGTGATAAGTTGAAACTTGAAAAACAGCAAAGCCTGATGGTTGGGCAGTTTGCAGCGATGGCGAGTGATTGTCAGGTGTTGTTGGAAACTGATGATTTTCGCTTGGCAGCGCATCTGCTGGCGGGTGTTGCGACGGAATGTCGCCGGATCGAAGCCAAATATAGCCGCTACCGTGCCGATAGTGTGATCAGTCAGATTCAGCAGCAGGCTGGCCAAGCGGTGCAGGTCGATGCCGAAACCACGCGGTTGCTGAATTTTGCTGACTTGCTATATCAGTTGTCTGATGGCTTGTTTGATATTACTTCTGGCGTATTACGACAGGTCTGGCGCTTTGATGGCAGCGACCGATTGCCTGATCCAGCGCAGATCAGCGCATTATTGCCCAAGATCGGTTGGTCAAATGTCGAGTGGTCAGGGCAAACAGTAGAAGGCAGCATTGTCCTGCCGCTGGGCATGCAGCTTGATTTGGGTGGAATCGGTAAAGAATACGCGGTTGATCGCTGTTTTGATTGGGTGAAAGGTGCGTTTTCGGGTGCGTTTTTAATTAACTTCGGTGGCGATTTACGCAGCAGTAGTTGGCAGAACAGTGGCGTGCGTCAAAACGGTCAGGCATGGCAGGTTGGGATTGAGCAGCCAGATCAGGCGGGCAGTGCGGTCACAGTGGTTGCGCTGGGTGATGCGGCACTGGCAACCAGTGGTGATGCCAAGCGTTATCTGCTCAAAGATGGCCTGCGCTATGGGCATATTCTCAACCCAAAAACCGGCTGGCCAGTTGAGGCTGCGCCTCGCTCACTGACGGTGCAAGCCGAAACTTGTACGCAGGCGGGCATGCTGGCGACTTTGGCGATGTTACAAGGCGCTGGCGCGGCAGATTTTTTGGCTGAACAAGTGGTGGAGCACACATGGATCGTCGATTGATTGGACAGCGTATCTTACTGGTTGAAGATGATTTAATGCTGGGCGAATCGCTGCACGAGGTGTTGTTACAGCAGGGTGCTTTAGCCGACTGGCATAAAGACGGCGAGCGACTGCGGCACAGTCTACGGCAGCATGCGTATGATGTGTTGATTTTAGATGTCGGATTGCCGAAGCTGTCGGGCTTTGAGTTACTGCAATTGATTCGCAATGAACAGTTTGATATTCCGGTGCTGATGCTGACCGCGCGCGATCAGTTGTCTGATCGGATTCGTGGGCTGGATCTGGGCGCAGATGATTATGTGCTCAAGCCGTTTGATCTGGGCGAATTGCTGGCGCGGCTGTGTGCGTTGATTCGGCGTGGGCAAGGCCGTTCGCAACCCAAACTGACGCTGGGCGCACTGAGCCTTGATCCAGTGTCGCATCAGGTCGAATATCAACAGCAGATCGTACATTTGTCCAAGCAAGAATTTCGCTTATTACATGTATTGCTGGAGCATGTCGGGCAGGTGATGACCCGTGATCATTTAGAGCAAGTGTTGCTGAGTGATGGCATTGAAATCGAAAGCAATAGTTTAGAGGTGCATATCCATCATCTGCGCAAAAAAACCGATCCCAAACTGATCCGCACCTTGCGCGGTGTTGGTTATATGCTCGTCAATACTGCATGAGCGACTGCATGAGCGACTGCATGAGCGACTGCATGAGAGGATTCACATGACCACAACGCGGGCGGGTCGGTCGATTTATCGGACACTGCTACGAGGTACATTACTGGCATTGCTGCTCGGTTTGTTGGTCAGTAGTGTGCTGAGTTATTTGGCGACGCGGCATGAAGTGGCCGAGTTGTTCGATGCGCAACTGATCGAAAATACCCGCGTGCTTAAGGGTTTTATTAATCATCCCGCGACCGATGTGGATTGGTTTCGTTTACAGCTGTCATTACAAGAAGCCGCCAATCTCGGACAAAATAGCCAAAGCAGTCCGCAGATTTTGGGACGCAGCCATGCCTACGAAAAAAAACTGGCCGTGCAGGTTTGGTCAGCCGATGCGCGGCTGGTAGTGCGCTCGCCGAGTGCGCCGAATCATGCACTTGCGCCCTTAAAAACCGGTTTAACCCTGTTCAAAGGGCAGCAGCACGATTGGCAGGTGTACACCGTATGGCTGGAGCAAAATCAGCATTGGTTAGTCGTTGCCGAACAACTGGATATTCGAGCGGAGCTGTCACTGAATATTTTAGCCAGTGTGTTGTTTGGGATGTTATTTGGTTTTGCAATCGCGTTGTGGGGCTTGCGTCGCCAACTCAAAATTGGCTTATTTCCGCTAAGTGCGCTCGGTACAGCGATTCAGCAGCGTAGCGTGGATGATTTAATTCCGATTCGATTGAGCCAAACACCCACTGAGCTACAGCCAGTGGTGGATGAGCTCAACTTGTTGTTAGATCGGCTACAAGCGACATTGAGTCGTGAGCGGCGGTTTTTAGCCGATGCGGCACACGAGTTACGCACGCCACTGGCGGTGATTTTATTACAAGTACAGCAAGCGTTAAGTTTGCCCGCAGCACAGCAGCACGCCGTGTTAAGCAAGCTGCTCAGTAGTGTACAACGCAATCAGCAAGTGGTGGAGCAGTTGCTGCTATTGGCACGCTTGGACAGTGATACGGCCAGTTTTCAGCCGGTACAATTGCGCCTAGATGAGTTGTTGCGCGAGGTGATTGCGCAATTGATTCCATTGGCGTTGTTGCGCGAGGTGGAGATTGCGTGTGACGCTGTGCCAGTCACACTAGTGGCAGAGCCTGCGCTGTTGGTCGCGCTGCTGCGTAACCTGCTGGATAACGCGATTCGGCATAGTCCAGACCAGTCATTGATTCAGGTGGCGTTAAGTTGTACCGAAGACTGGGTCAGCGTACAGATCACCGATCAGGGCGGCGGGATCGCCGAGCAGCAAGTCGGCGCGATGTTACAACGCTTTGGGCAAGGCGAGCGGGTAGATCGTGGCGGTGCTGGGCTGGGCTTGGCGATTGCGCAGACCATTACGCTGCGGCATGCGGGCATGCTCACGTTAAATAATCATGATGATCTGATCAGCGGGCAGCGTGGCTTGCGGGTGAAGGTACAGTTGCCGCGTGGTTTGCCATGACGATCTGTTGCTGCGTGATGCTATAATCTAGCCTGATTTTGTTTGGCTGGATATCACACCGTGACCGATACATCTGTCCTTGCCCAGAGTTTTTTCATCACTTTGGCTGACGAAGCGGCGAGCCAGCAACTGGCGATGCAGCTTGCCCGACATTGCAGGCAGGGTGTGATTCATCTGGTTGGCGATTTGGGTGCGGGCAAAACCACCTTGACCCGTTATTGGTTACAGGCGTTGGGGCATCAGGGCAATGTGAAAAGCCCAACGTATACCTTGATTGAGCCTTATGAAATAAAGGGCCAGCCAATTTATCACTTTGATCTGTACCGTCTGAACGATCCGTATGAACTGGAGTTGATGGGGATTCGAGATTATCTCGAACAACCGAATGCGCTGCTGTTGATCGAGTGGCCGAGCAAAGGCGAGCCGATTGTGCCGCAGGCTGATCTGTTGATTCAGTTGACGGTCGCCGGTGAGCAGCGGCAGGCGACCCTCACCGCGCACACGACGAATGGTGAGCGGGTGCTACAGGCATTGCAATATGTGGGATGATGCTGTTGACGCAACCAAGCCTTTGCGCCGGATTGCGGTACTACCGCCACAACTCGCCAACCAAATCGCTGCTGGTGAGGTGGTCGAGCGTCCGGCCTCCATCGTCAAAGAGTTGATCGAAAATGCGCTGGACGCAGGTGCAACTCAGATTGAGATTCGGATTGAGCAGGGCGGCAGCACGCTGATTGAGGTGTCGGACAATGGCGGTGGCATTCATCCCGATGATCTACCGTTGGCGTTGTTGCGACATGCGACCAGTAAAATTCACACGGCAGAGCAACTGGCCGCGATTGAGACCTTAGGTTTTCGCGGTGAAGCACTGGCCTCGATTGCTGCGATTTCACGGCTGAGTCTGTCCAGTAGCCAGCGTGACGACGGCGTTGGGCTTGAGGTCTGGCTAGAACGCGATACCGCACCACAGGTCAAGCCAGTCGCGCAGCCACGCGGAACACGGGTGGTGGTGCGCGATTTATTTTATAACGTGCCAGCGCGACGTAAATTTTTAAAAACCATCAGCACCGAATTTAGCCATATCGAAGAGGTGATTCGGCGAGTGGCGTTGTTTCATTTTGAAGTGGGTTTTCGGCTCAGTCATCAACACCAAGTGCGCTTGGATTTACCTGTTGCCGATGAGGGACGGGCTCGCTTGCAACGGGTCAAAAAAATCCTCGGCCATGCCTTTGCTGACAGTGCATTGTGGTTTGAAGCGGAGACGTTGACCGGTAAAATTGCCGGTTGGCTCGGTCATCCGGCGCAAGCACGCGGCCAAGCCGATCAGCAATACCTGTACGTCAATGGCCGTGTGGTGCGTGACCGTACCGTGAGTCATGCGCTGCGCATGGCGTATGACGGCGTGTTACATGGGCAGAAGCATCCGAGTTTTCTGCTGTTTTTGACGCTTGCGCCCGATCAAGTCGATGTCAATGTACATCCAACCAAACATGAGGTGCGTTTTGTCGCAGGGCGTGAAGTGCATGAGTTTGTGCGGCATCATGCACGTCAGGTATTGGCGCAACACCAACAGCCCGCCGCACCGGTTGAGCTTTCGGCTGCTTTGTCAGGGATGTTGCCAGTCGCGCCGATGCTTGCCCAGCCGACCCAGCAAGATCGTTTGGTGTTGTCCGTGTCCGATACCGCTACAGATGCTGCCCATCCCGTCAGTGCAAAACAGTGGTCATATCCGACGCAACCGCGTGCTGCCCAGCCCAGCGCGGATCATGTGCATTCGGGGGTGGCGGCGTATCTGTCCGGTCTGCGTGAACCTGCTGTTCGAGAGGATGTGCCGCCTGCGCCAACCGTTGAGTATCCACTCGGTTTTGCGTTGGCGCAGTTACACGGCGTGTATATTTTGGCGCAAAACCAAACCGGCCTGATCATGGTCGATATGCACGCGGCGCATGAGCGGATTTTGCTCGAACAATTGAAGCAGTCATGGCAGCAAGCCGCGTGGCACAGTCAGCAATTGTTAGTGCCTTTGGCGGTTGAAGTCACTCATCGGCAGGCCGAGCGCGTGACCCAGATGCAGCCTGTGTTGCAGCAACTAGGCTTGGACATCGACCAAGCCGGTGAGCAACAAGTGCTGTTACGTGCCGTGCCGGCGTTACTGGCCAAAGGCGACCTGACCACGTTGGTACAGGCGCTGTTGTCGAGTGTGCCAGACAGCGATGAAACCGATCTGTTGACCCAAGCGCGAGATCGGATTCTGTCCACCATGGCCTGTCATGGCGCGGTGCGTGCTAATCGCGCGCTCAGTCTGGCCGAAATGAACAGCCTGTTACGCCAAATGGAGCAGACCGAATTTGCGGGTCAGTGCAATCATGGTAGGCCTACGTGGCGGGCGTTTCCGCTGGCGCAGTTGGATAAATTATTTGCGCGTGGTGATTGATTACGCTGTTTAAAATCTGCTGAACAGATGGAGTCACAATGAATTCGGATGCACCGGTATTTTGCTTAATGGGCCCAACCGCTAGCGGTAAAACCGCCTTGGCGTGTGAGTTATATGACACGGGGCGATTTGAGTTGATTTCGGTCGATTCCGCCTTGGTCTATCGTGGTATGGACATTGGCACGGCCAAGCCGACAGCGGATGAACTGGCGCGTTATCCGCATCATCTGATTGATATTTTAGCGCCAGAGCAGGTGTATTCGGCAGCGGATTTTGTGGCCGATACGGTTGACCTGATTCAGAACATCCATGCTCGCGGCAAAATTCCGCTGCTGGTCGGTGGCACGATGCTGTACTTTCGCAGCCTGCTACAAGGCATGGCGCAAGGGTTGCCCGCATCCGATCCCGAAGTGCGTGCTGCGATTGAAGCAGAAGCGGCGGTTTTGGGCTGGTCGGAGATCCATCGGCAACTGGCCGTCGTCGATCCGCGTGCGGCCGAACGCTTTGCCCCGAATGATCGGCAGCGTTTGTCGCGGGCTTTAGAGGTGTATCGACTGACCGGTCATGCCATTAGTGATTTACACGATCAGCAAACCTTTCAGCCATGGCCGTTTCGGTTCAATCTATTTGCGCTGATGCCTGAGCGGGCATGGTTGCACCAGCGGATTGAGCTACGCTTACAACAGATGTGGCAGCAGGGTTTTTTAGAAGAAGTTCAAAGTCTTAAGAATAATCCAAGCCTACATGCTGAACTGCCGTCGATGCGCTCAGTCGGCTATCGGCAGGCATGGGAGTACCTAGAATTGGCTGCGCCGACGGCCGCCGATCACCGACAAATGCAGGACAAAGCACTTTTTGCGACCCGACAATTGGCCAAACGCCAGTACACGTGGCTGCGTTCGTTACGCGAACAACACGAGATTGATATATTAGACGCTATGAATGCAAGTCAAATGCTATTGCGTGTCTAGGCCGGTTGGCGCAAAATTCAGATTCCCGCTTCCTGCTGCATTGATAGCAAATGGACGGTTTTTTGTGCGCTGTGTTTTTTTGGAGTCATAACATGTCTAAAGGACAAACTTTGCAGGATCCATTCCTGAATTCTTTGCGTAAAGAACGCATTCCAGTCTCGATTTTTTTGGTGAACGGCATCAAGCTGCAAGGCCAAATCGAGTCTTTCGATCAGTACGTCGTGCTGCTGAAGAATACCGTCAGCCAGATGGTGTACAAGCATGCGATTTCGACTGTCGTGCCTGCGCGTAACCCACGCCCAGCCGGTGCACCTGCTGGTTTTGAACAACCAGGCTTCGGCGCAGCGCCTGCTGCCGGTGGTTTTGGTGGTGCAGCCGGTGGTTTTGGTGGCGCACCGCAAGGCGGCTTTGGCGGTAGCGCGGGCGGTTTCGGCGGCGCACCACAAGGTGGCTTCGGCGGCGGCACTGGTGGTTTTTCACCTGAGCGCGGCGGTTTTAACCCAAGCCGTGGCGGTTTTGGTGGCAACACTGGCGGCTTCGGTGGCAACACTGGTGGCGGTTTTGAGCCGGGCAACCGTGCTGATCCACAAAGCAACCATGATCTCGACGACGACGATGATACCCAACCAAAATTCTAATCGCTTGCGATGGATGATTGTTTGAGTATTTAAAAAAGCCCCTTGAGTTGATCAAGGGGCTTTTTTTATGCGATTCAAATCAGAAGGAAACCTTAGCTTTGTTGCTCAAGAACCTGTGTTCTGAGCATTCTTCATTTCGACATATGCACCGGCACGAATCTCACGCAGCCAGTTGTCTAGCTCCTGCTCAAACTCACGCTGGTACAGCGTCTGCCGTGCGACATTGCGCCGATACTGTTCGGTCACATCCTGCTGGCGTTCGCCCTGTACTTGCAAAATATGCCAACCAAACTGACTCTGAAATGGCGTACTAAAATCATTCACCGGTGTTTTTTGCATCATTTCATCAAATATCGGCACCATCTCACCGGTCGAGACCCAGCCTAGGCTGCCCCCATCACGCGCCGAACCAGGATCGTTGGAGAAGGTTTTGGCCAGCGTGTCAAAATTTTCACCCGCTTGCAGGCGTTGATACAGCGTGTCAATGCGGCTCTTGGCATCGGCCAAGCTGACCACTTCATTCGGTGCAATCAACATATGTCGCACCTGCCACTGCGGAACAATCGTTCGTTCAGCACCGCGTCGATCCACCAGCTTAATCACATGAATGCCATCGGCGGCTGTAATCGGCGCGGTGACTTGATTGATTTGCAACTGCTCAATTGGCTCGGCAAACACACTGGGCAGTTCGGCTGGTTTACGGTAGCCCATATCACCACCACCGACCGGATAAACCGCTTCGCTGGCGTGCGTTGCCAACACTTGTTGGATCGACTGACCGGCTTGTAGCGCAGTGCGAATTTGCTCGGCGATCACACCGGCTTTTTGCAGGTCATCGGCGCTAGGCTGTTCGGGCAGTTTTACCAAAAAATGTGCGGTACGCAGTTCATCAGCCAGATAGAGCTGGCTTTGTGGTGAAGCCAAAAAATTATCCACAGCGCGGTCACTGATTTTTACGCGTGAACCGACCACTTGCTGGCGCAACCGACTAATACTGAGGTCATCGCTCATTTGTTGGCGTAGGCGGGCATAGCTACCGGCTTGGCGTTGATCCAGCGCTTGTTGGAAGGCTGACAGTGATGGCGCACCCTGTTTTTCGGCCAGTTCAGTCAGCGCGGTGTTCAGGCTACGCTCATCAATCGTTTGGCCGGCACGCTTGATT
>JBAQKP010000151.1:0-3988 GCA_049301135.1 Moraxellaceae bacterium
GCCATGATCGGCTCAGCAAAATACGGCGTTGCCCACCATGCAGCTGCAATCATCGTGACATTCAGCAACACCGGCGCAAACGCTGCCGTCGCAAATGAGCCGTAGCTGTTCAAAATACTACTGGCAAACGCCGTCAACGACATGAACAACAAATACGGAAAAGTCAGCCGCAACAACTCGACTGCCGTGTCAAACTTGACCGGCTCATCAGCAAAACCGGGTGCAAACAACCAAATCAACGCCGGAGCCGCCACTACTGCAAACAGCGTCATCAACGACAAAATCGTCAGCAACACCCCAAACACCCGACTGATCAGCACCTGCACTTCGGCATGTAGCCGCGTGGTTTTATAGTCGGTCAAGACGGGAATAAACGCCTGCGAAAATGCGCCCTCGGCGAGTAATCTTCTAAAAAAATTCGGAATCTTAAACGCGACCAAAAACGCATCCATCAGCCCGCCCGCGCCGAACACGTTCAGCAGCACCATATCGCGCACCAAACCCAAAATCCGCGACAACATGGTCATGGCACTGACAATAAACGTAGAACGCCACATGGCTGGCTCGCAGGCAATTGATCGGGAGCGGCAGTGTATCGTGGAATCAGCGCCTCAAGGAACAGGCATGGCTGGTCTTTGCCAACTCAGTGGCACGCTGCACTCTCAAAAAATAGAGTAAAAATCCTAATTTTTATATTTTAAAGCATACTTCTAAAGTGATTACTCTAAATAAAATAAAGCAATTACTCTAAATAATTTTTTATTTTAAAATCATCAAAAATATATTTCAAAATAAATCATTTAAATTTTTAAGATAATGATTTATATTGTTTTTTATTTTTAGAATAAATACTCGAAGCCGATAAGCGGTATAGACGAACATAATCCACTGCTGCTAATTTAAACACATCAAATGCAGCGCCATAATAGCGCAGTCGGCGCGAATCGACGGGCTGTTATTGTCTTAATCATCGTTACTGGAGTGTGTGATGAAAAACAAAATCGACGCGTTACTCGGCCAAAAAATCAAAGGCAAAACCGCTGTGGTCACTGGTGCATCCAGTGGGATCGGCGAAACCGTTGCCAAGCAACTCGGCCGCGCAGGCGCACGGGTGATTCTGGTGGCGCGTACCCGCGAAAAACTCGAAGAAGTTCAACGTGAAATCGTCGCAGCCGGTGGTGAAGCCGCCGTATATCCCTGTGATCTGAATGATATGGATGCGATTGATCAGTGCGCCCAAGACATTTTGGCGCGTGAAGGTCAGATTGATATTTTGATTAACAATGCCGGTCGCTCGATTCGTCGTGCAGTGGCGGAGTCTACCGATCGTTTTCATGACTTTGAGCGCACCATGCAGCTCAACTACTTTGGTGCAGTGCGCCTGATCCTGCGCTTACTGCCGAACATGATTGAACGCGAAAGTGGCCATATCATTAACATCAGCTCGATTGGTGTACTCGCCAATGCTGCCCGCTTCTCGGCGTATGTCGCCAGTAAAGCTGCGCTGGATGCGTTTAGCCGTTGTATGTCAGCAGAAGTCCGCGCACACAAGATCGACTTTACCTCGATCTATATGCCGCTGGTGCGCACGCCGATGATTGCACCAACCAAGATCTACAAATATGTGCCAACCCTATCGCCAGAACAAGCCGGCGATCTGGTTGCCAGAGCCTTGATTAAGCGCCCAAAAAGCATTGCCACCAAGCTGGGAACCTTTGCGTCGATCAGCTACGCACTCGCCCCAAAAGTCAACGACTACATCTTGTCGGTCGGCTATCGCCTGTTCCCAAGCTCGACTGCTGCAACCGGCCAAACTGACGGTGTAAACCCGAATCAAGCGCAAAAAGCCACCGTCGCCCAGCGCTTGTTTGCTAACGCCTTCCCTGGTGAGCATTGGTAAGCAACCATAAACGATAGAAGCAGTGTACAAGGATGACCTGCTTTAAGTTTTTAGACCGTGTGGGACTGTCTAAACCACCCCAATCCACCCTCAGGGCATTTTGGATTGGGGTGTTTTTTTATGGAGAAATAGCAACGGCAACCCGCGACCAATCAAAGCACACGCCAGGGTCAGTTTTACGATTCGGTGCGATGTCGCTATGCCCCGTAATATGCCCAATCGTAGCGGGATAGGCTTGATGAATGGCATTGAGTAGCGGTGTGAGGGCTTGATATTGTGCCTCAGTAAACGGCAGATCGTCGGTGCCTTCAAGCTCAATACCAATCGAAAAATCATTACAGTTTTCGACGCCTTGATAGCACGAACGTCCGGCATGCCAAGCCCGATCATCTAACGAGACAAACTGAATCACTTCACCCAAACGGGTAATTAAAACGTGTGCCGATACTTGTAGGTCTTTGATCTCTTCAAAGTACGGATGCAAGCTTGGATCAAGTTGGTTTTGAAAAAACCGCTCAATATAACCACCGCCAAATTGCGCCGGCGGCAGGCTAATATTATGAATTACGATCAAGCGAATCGGCGTATTTGTAGGACGCGGGTTGTAGTTGGGCGAAGGCACCTGACGCGCCATCGCCAACCATCCCGCTTGAATACTCAGATCGATCACCGGATCTAAGCACTGAGTTGGCGCAAACCACCGACCACCGATTGCAACGCGCGGTCGATGATCTGTGGTTTTTCTTCGACGATACGCGCACGGCCTTGACTAAACTCCACCGCCAGCTGCATCTGCGACATCTCGGCGACTTTGATGCCACGTCGATTGGCAAAAATCAGCCGCTCAGTAGTACGAATCCGCGCAACCAGCTTGTGCCGATCACGGCGGTCACTGTGCATAAACTCGACCCACGAGCCGATGGTCATCTGCTTAACCGCGATCACATGCCGGTCACTGGCTGGCAGTGTCTCACCTTCATATACTGGATTGGTATCTGCTTTCGGCAGCACCACTGCTTTTAAGTTTGGATTGGTGGTGCGCAACGCCTGATCGACAGGGGTGCCGTTAAAGTCTGGATTGGCACTGGCCGCCTCTTGATCCAAAATCTCGACCATTGCTGTTTCAAAGCCGTCGATAATCTCTTTATGTACGTTGGTAATTTCGCGCAGCAATGTTTCCAGTTGCAGTGTGTCAAAATGCACCGACACCAGACCTTTACGCAGGCTGTTCATCAGTTTTGGTGATACGTTTTTAAGACGTTCAACCCACTGTGCATCACCCTTCGGCGGCATCACTGACCAGATCAATGCATCAACGACTTTGACCGCCTGCCGCCATGACTCTGACTCTGTGCCTTCTTTGAGACATCCCAGATACAGCACATGTCGCCAACCCTCTTGCAGCAGCCGGATCACTGCAAACGGGAGTTTGCGGCCATTCAGACGACGATTCAGCGCTTGCTGCACGATAGTACGCGCCATGTCTGCACGGGCACGGTTTTCTTCAGCTTCACGAGTACGCTCATCGACTGCCGAAACGCGCGTTTGCTGCTCGCTATAAAAGGCCTCAAAATCTTCCAATAGACGGTCAAACAGACCGATGTCATCCTCAAAATCGTTGAGGATGGTAAACACCGTTTCCTCAAGTTTTTTGTACATCACGTCGCTGCTTTTGGCCTGCTCATCCCAGCCAATACCAGCTTTGGCAAGGCTATTGAGTAGACGACGCGCTGGGTGATCTTCGGTACGGAAAAAATTGGCATCTAAGATGGCCACTTTTAGCATTGGAATTTGTAGCCGACCCAATAGCGCTTTCATCGCGGTCGGCAGGTCATCATCGTCCAAGATAAAATCGAACATCATCGACACGAGGTTAATGATATCCGTGTCTTGCTTGCCAATCCGCTCAACCCGCTCATCATCACTGTGCAGTTGCTGCCGGATACTGTCACGCACTTCGGTCACACTTGGTGCAGTCGGATCGGTATCCACGTGGGTGCGCGGCTGAATGTCTTGTAAACGAGTCAGTAGCGCCATGAGGGTGTTGGTCGCCACCACCTCTTCGACCGCCATCGGATTGGTGGGTTG
>JBAQKP010000152.1:0-2853 GCA_049301135.1 Moraxellaceae bacterium
TTGAGTTCGATCAATTGGTTCGAGTCGCCGACTTGTTGGTTGAGGGTTTGTTGTTGTGCGGCCAAGCGTTGTTGTTCGTCATTCAGCCGATCTACTTCCTCGGCTGCTAAAGCGGGATCGGTCGGTAGTGGTGCTGCGAGTGCTGGATCGACCTCAGCGGTCAGTACCGGCTCAGTAATCACGGGTGGTAAAAAAGTTGGATTGGCTGCTGTTGAGGGGGCTATCGGTGGCGTTGCCGCGGGTGCTGCGACATCTGGCTGACTACTACGACCCAACCAATAGCCGATCAATACCGCAAGCACCAGCAGTAACACCGCCGCCGCACCACCGAGCGCACCGAGTAACAACAAGCGGTTGGGATTACTGGTAGACGCGGGGCGCTGCATGGCGTCGGATTGTTCAGGTGGCTGGGTTGATGTGGTCATAGACGTTCGGCTCATCTCAAGCGGTGAGTTATTTTGATTGAGCCTTGAGTCTACCGCAACGGTTTAAACTGCACCACACCGACTTCGTCAGCCTGATCAGATGGATGACCAGCAGGGTGGTCAGGGTCTTTAGTGATCACTTCGGTCGGTCGTCGCTCGCTGTGATCACAGTCAACACACTCGATCCACTCGGCATCAGCACTGGTCAACAGCACAACGCGGTCGGCTGCACCACAGGCGGGGCATTTTGCACCTGCGATAAAGCGTTTTTTGATCGGCTGGCTCATGCTGTTGTACCTACTGGATTGGCCTGTACTGCGGTTGCAGTGGGCTGGGCTGACCAGCCATTATGCCGCAGCAACGCCGTAATCGACGGCGCACGGCCACGAAATGCGGCAAAGCTGTCTTGCGCTGGACGGCTGCCACCGACGGCTAAAATCTGCTGCCGAAATGCTTTGCCGGTGTCCGTATTAAAAATCCCTTCTTGCTCGAACCGATCAAACGCATCCGAAGCGAGTACCTCAGCCCATTTGTACGAGTAATAGCCCGCCGCATAACCACCAGCAAAAATATGACTAAAGCCATGCTGAAAGCGGTTGTAGTCTGGCGGTGTGCTGACCGCCACTTGTGCGCGGACGGCATCAATGCTGGCCTGTACGCCGTCTGCATCCAAGGCTGGATTGGCACGATGAATCTCTAAGTCAAACAAGGCAAACTCGACCTGACGTAAGGTCTGTAAGCCACTCTGGAAAAACCGCGCCGACAGCAAGGCGTCGAGTTGGTCTTTGGGCAATACCTCAGCAGTGTCCACGTGCTGGCTGATCAACGCCAATGCCTCTGGTTCCCACGTCCAAAACTCCATAAACTGACTGGGTAGCTCAACCGCATCCCATGCCACGCCATGAATCCCCGCCACCGACAGCACACCGACTTCGGTCAACAAATGATGCAAGCCATGCCCAAACTCATGGAACAGGGTGATCAATTCTTGGTGGGTCAGTTGTGCTGGCTGATCACCGACTGGCGGGGCAAAGTTACCGACCATAAAGGCCACCGGTGCTTGCTCGCCATCACTGCGCGTGACCCGTGAGCGGTAGCCGCTCATCCACGCACCGCCACGTTTGTCACTGCGCGCATACAGGTCAAAGTAAAACCCGCCAATCACCCGATCCTGTTCAAGAATCTCGTAGTAACTGACTTGCTCGTGCCAGACCGAGGTGGCTTTTTGTTGGATTTGAATACCGTACAAACGCTCAGCGATTTTAAATAACCCATCGATCACCACCGGTGCTGGGAAGTATGGCTTCAGGCTTTCTTGCGACAGGTTGTATTCGCGCTGTTTGATTTTTTCGGACAGATAGGCGCTGTCCCAAGGTTGCAGTTGATCGTAGCCCAGCGTCGCGGCTTCGGCTTCTAGTTGTGCCAGATCATCCAATGCCGGTTGACGAGCTTGTGCTGCTAAATCTTGCAGAAATTGGATGACCTGCTCGACATCGTCGGCCATTTTGCTGGCCAGCGATAAATCGGCATAGCTGGCAAAACCAAGCAGCGCGGCTTTTTCTTGCCGCAGTTGTAAGATTTCGGCCATCAAATCACTGTTGTCGTGTGCTGGCGTGCCGAGTTCGGAGGCACGAGTGACGTAAGCGTGGTACAGCGTCTCACGCAGCGCTCGATCATCGGCATAGGTCTGAATCGCCATATAGGCCGGTGCGTCCAGTGTGGCGGCAGGCTGTTCAAGCCCACGTTGCTGGCCAAGCTGTTGCAACAACGCCACGCTGCTAGCTGGTAGGCCGGACAGTTGTGCGGCATCGAGTGCCAACACAAAGGCTTGCGTCGCATCAAGTAAATGATCAGAAAACTGCGAGGACAACTGTGACAAACGCTCACTGATCGCCGCAAAGCGTTGCTTCGCTTCGCCTTCAAGTGCCACACCGGACAGCCGAAAATCCCGCAGTGCCAGTGTGATCGCGCTTTGCTCCGCCACCGGCCGTCCAGTAAAATCTGCTGCATCGTGCAGGCTCAGATAGTGCTGATACAGGTGTTGGTTTTGGCCTTGTTCGGTGTAGTAGCGCGACAGTTCAGGCAGCAGTTGGTTGTACAGTTCACGCAGTTCTGGCGTGTTACGGGTGGCATTGAGGTTCGACAGCACGCCCCAGATTTGTTGTAGCTGGTTTTCGGCCAGATCGAGTTCGGCAATCAGGCTAGCGGCATCGGCACTCGCAGTCTGTTCTGCTTTGGCCAAAATGCCAGTCGCATGGCTGAGTGCCTGTTGTACGTCGGCTTTGAGGGTGTCCAGTGTGAGCTGGGCAAAGTCAGGCAGTGGCAGGCTGGCAGCGGGGAGTACAACAGCAGCAGTCATAGGGTCAGCGTCCGTATTTAATCGCAATCATCATAGCCGTAACATGCGGCCAATTTTTATGTGTTACAA
>JBAQKP010000153.1:0-1647 GCA_049301135.1 Moraxellaceae bacterium
GTAGATCTAATATTGGCCCGATGTGGCTTCAGCCCAATTTCCGCACAGCCAACTAAGCTCACACATACAATACACAAAACCATTTTTAACATTTTCATTTTTATTCCCATATTTTTTAAATTTTCAAAAGCGTTAGTATGCAAAAAAGCATGAAGACTATTAAGAGCAATAATTTTCTTAAATATTTGTAAAAAGTTAGGTTCATCCCTAATTAAGGTGTTTTCACTGCGTTGATTTTTCATAAATGAGCATAGAATTCCAAGTTATAATTGGTTTACCACAACTAATTTTAACCAGATCTAACGATCAAAGGAAAAGCTATGCCGAACTCTCATTTAACCAAATTCACACTGCTTCCGGAACTAAAACTTTCTAGTTTTAATTATACGAGTACCACACTCAGATATGGCGTTGTTAAAGAATCTGAATTTGAAGTATGTCCTAAATGTGCAACTCCTTCGTATACAGTCCATGACCGCAGAACAGTCACTGTAAAAGATGCTCCAAGTGGAACTCGCTTGAAATTTTTAAAGATCGTTAAAAGGCGTTTTAGATGTCCTAAGTGCAAAGCTGTTTTTACCGAGCCGGTTCAAGGAATAAAAAAGCATGCTCGTGTAACTCAGAGATTTGAGCGATCAATTCTATGGGCATGTGAAAATTTTTCTAATTTAAGATTAGTGCAGAAAAACTACAAATGTGGCAACAGTTTTATCTATAAATGCTTCTACAAACAACTTGATCTAAAACTTCGTGAACGAATAAAAGATCCATGGCCTAAGACAATTGGCATTGATGAGCATGGCCTTTTTAAAGATAAAAAGCGAGGTGCTCGTGAATTTGCCACTGTGTTTGTTGATTATCAAAATAAACGAGTAAAAGAGATTGTTGAAGGCAAAGCTCACCTAAATTTACGAAGTGGGATTGCTCACATTAGTGGTAAGGAAAATGTTCGAAATGTAGTTATTGATCTATCTGATTCTTACAAAAGTTTTGTAAAAAATTACTTTCCTAACGCCAGAATTATTGCAGACAAATTCCACGTATTGAGATTGCTCACTCCACATATCAACAGAAAAAGAATTGGAATTACCGGAGATAAAAGAACTCTCGGCGTACGAAGAATGCTTCTTCGAAATAGTTTTAAACTTGGAGTCTTTGAAAGAAAAGCTTTGTGGAAATGGCTTGAAAATTATCCTGAATTAAAAGAAGTTTATTTCTACAAAGAAGCTCTTCACACCATGTACAGATGTCGAGGTTACGGTAAAGCAAAAGGTGTTTTGTATCGAATGATTGATCAGATGAGTGCATCTAAATTACCTGAAATTCAAACGCTCAGGCGAACTCTCATCAAATGGAGTCGAGAGATCTTGCTTTATTTTGAAACACGTATTACAAACGCCAGAACAGAAGCGTTTAATAACAGTGCAAAGTTAATACAAAGAAAGGCTTACGGATTTAAGTCTTTTAAAAATTATAGATTGAGAGTTCTAATTGCTTGTTCTTGAAGGGTTTGTCGTGGTGTGTTCCACCATAATGGGATGAGAGTCAAAAGTTATTAATGTGCGGTGGTTAGTAGTGTTCGAAAATGGCGCAATCGGCAGGAGTCGAACCTGCGACCACTTGATTCGTAGTCAAGTACTCTATCCA
>JBAQKP010000154.1:0-10780 GCA_049301135.1 Moraxellaceae bacterium
GCCAAGCTAGGCTTAATTAGCCGACTACAGTAAACCCCAAAACCCTAGCCCCGACAAGCCACCACACCACAAAATTTTAACCCACCCCCAGATTTGCTATCATTCACCCCGACCAGCCCCCACCGAGCCACGCCCTTGACCGTCCCACCTGTTTTGTCCGTGTATCACTGCCCAATCTGCCACACCACCCTGACCCCAGCCACCAAAAGCTGGCAGTGTGAACAAGGCCATCAATTCGATGTTGCCAAAGAAGGCTACATCCACCTGCTGCCGGTGCAATACAAAAACAGCCACTCACCAGGCGATACCGCAGAATCAGTGACGGCGCGGCGGGCGTTTTTGCAGGCGGGACACTACCAGCCACTGCGCGATGCCCTACAGGTACACTTACAGCAATCGAACGCACGGACTCTGCTGGATCTGGGCTGCGGCGAAGGTTATTACACCGAAGCGATGCAACACGCCGTGCCACAAGTGATCGGCTTAGACATCGCCAAACCCGCGATTCGACTGGCCGCCAAACGCCTGCCGCAAATTCAGTGGATTGTCGGTAGTGCGGTGCGCTTGCCGATCCAATCGCAGTCGATGGACGTGGTGTGTAGCTTGTTTAGTCCGTTGCCGCTGACCGAAATGCAGCGAGTGCTTAAATCCACCGGACAGCTCTGGGTCGCCACACCGGCCGCCGATCATCTACACAGCTTGCGGGCGCAATTGTTTGAACAGGTCAATCCGCACACGCCGGACAAGTTTGTGCAGCAGCTTGCGCCAAGTTTTGATTTGCTCAGTCAAACCGAAATTCGTGTGCCGTTGCAGCTTGATCAGCAGGGCTTGCGCCAACTGATCGCGATGACCCCGTATGCCTATAAAGCCAAACCCGAACGCCGCCAGCAGCTTGAGCAAGCGGCCGAGTTCCAGACCGAAGCGGTGTTTTGTTTGATGCAGTTTGGATTGCATTAAAACTGTATAAGCCAGCGAGGTAGGTTCGTTATACTCAGGCGCATTATTTTATCGCTGAGTGAGCCAAATGCGCGTACTGGTCATCATGGATCCGATTGAACGGATTAACCTGAAAAAAGACTCAACCATGGCGATGCTCTGGGCGGCCAGTCGGCGCGGCCATCAGTTGGGCTATGCGCTGCAATCGGATTTATTTATTAACAATGGCAAAGCCTTCGGCACGATTGCACCGTTACAAGTGTTTGAAAATACGCCTGACTACTACCAACTGGGCGAGCGTACGGTTGAATCCATCGCCAGTTACGATGTGATCTTGATGCGTAAAGATCCACCGTTTGACCTGAATTTTATCTATAGCACGTATATCCTAGAGCAGGCCGAGCGTGAAGGCGCGTGGGTGGTGAATAAACCACAAAGCTTACGCGACTGTAATGAAAAGCTGTTTGCCACCCAGTTTGCCGACCTGATGGTGCCGACCCGCGTGACCAGCAATGCCGCCTTGATCCGTGAGTTTTTGGCTGAGCATGGCGATATTATCGTTAAGCCACTGGATGGCATGGGCGGTTCGGGTATTTTTCGGCTACAGACCGGCAGTCCCAACGTCGGCGCGACATTAGAGATGCTGACCGATCTGGGACGGTTGCCGATCATGGCGCAGCGTTATATTCCTGAGATCGTCGATGGTGACAAGCGCATCTTGATGGTCAACGGCGAGCCTATTCCGTATTGCTTGGCACGGATTCCGCCACAAGGTGAAACACGCGGCAATCTGGCCGCTGGTGGCCGTGGCGAAGCGCGGCCATTGACGGCGCGTGATCACGAGCTGGCTACCAAGATTGGCCCTGTGCTGCGCGCAAAAGGCTTGCTGTTTGTCGGTCTGGATGTGATTGGCGACTATGTGACCGAGATCAATGTGACCAGCCCGACTTGTATTCGCGAGATTGATGCGCAGTTTGGTACGTCGATTGCAGACACGTTGTTTGAGGTGTTGGAGCAAGGTGTCAAAAGCGCACGACTGACATAAAAAATGCACATAAAAACGATCTAACCAATCCAGTGGTTTGGACGGTTTAAACAAACTGTCATCAGCGATTCACGCAGATGACATCTGTTTTTTCATATATTCAACATTCCATATGTTAGGGGTGTCGGCCATGAAGCAGCAGCGCAAGAGTGTTTTATTCGTGTGTGTTGGCAATGCGGTACGGTCACAGCTGGCCGAGGCGATTTTGCGTGCTGAGGCCGGTGATCGGTTCGAGGCATTTAGCGCGGGAACAGCGCCGCGTGGTGTTGATCCGCGCGCCTTGCATGAGCTGGACAAAATGCAGATTTCAAGCGAAGGTCTGTATAGTAAATCGGTGGACAGTTTTGGCGGCAGGCCATTTGATTTTGTGATTACGTTGTGTGATAAATCGCGGCAAGAATGTGATGCGATGGCGCAAGCTGCCGAGCTGATTGCGTGGGATATTGCCGACCCGTCGCAGACGGGCATTGCGTTGGATTTTTATCGTGCGGCGCATGAGCTGCAAGAGCGGATTAAGCTGTTTTGTATTGTGCATACCAAGTCGGAGTCGGCATGAGTTTAGCGTTAAACCCCGCACAACTGTTTAAGTGCCTTGCCGATGATACCCGTCTACGCATGCTGTTGTTGATCGTGCAGGAGCAAGAGTTGTGCGTCTGTGAGCTGACATGTGCGTTGGGACAGAGTCAGCCGAAGATTTCGCGGCATTTGGCGCAGTTGCGTACTTCGGGCGTGCTGAGTGATCGGCGGCAAGGCCAGTGGGTATATTATCGGCTGCATCCGACACTGCCGGAATGGGCGGTGCGGGTGCTACAAGTCACGCTTCAGGCTAACCACGATTGGCTGAGCATTGATCAAAAACGCCTACAGCAGATGGGCGTCGACCGGCCGATCCGTGCAGCGGCTTGCTGTGCTTAGCGAATCTTTGTGACGCATGTAACCATTTGGTGAAAAAAAACCGTTTTAACCTTCTAAGCCTAAGCCTGTACAGCGTATGATTGGCGGCTATGTGCAGCGATTGTCTAGCAGTGTGACGGGAAGCGTCCAGTGCATCGCGCAGTCATGGTAAAGGTGGTGGTCGGTGCAACAAAAACCAATCTCAAATGTATTGATCATGGCGGCTGGTACGGGCGGCCATGTATTTCCCGCATTGGCGGTCGCAGAACAATTGCGCGACGCAGGCGTGCAGGTACATTGGCTAGCAACACCGGCTGGGATGGAGCACCGATTGGTACAGCCTAGCGGTATTCCACTGTATCCGATTGATATTCAGGGTCTTCGCGGCAACGGTATCAAGCGCTTGCTACTTGCCCCATTTAAAATCCTCAAGGCGACTCTGGCAGCGATGCGGATCATGCGCACGCTGAAGATTGATGCGGTGGCCGGTTTTGGTGGCTATGTCGCAGGGCCGGGTGGTTTGGCGGCACGTTTGCTGGGCATTCCGATCATCATTCATGAGCAAAACGCCGTCGCGGGCATGACCAATACCCAGCTTGCACGGCTGGCGCGTAAAGTCTTACAAGCTTTTCCAGATACCTTTCCCTCGAGTGATAAAATCAGCACCACTGGCAATCCCGTCCGGCAAGCGATTGTCGAGGTTGCGCCACCGGCACAGCGTTATGCGGGTCGTAGTGGCACGTTTCAGATTTTGGTGATCGGTGGCTCGTTGGGTGCGCAAGCGTTAAACCAGCATATTCCAGCGGCGTTGGCCTTGATGACACAGCCGATTCAGGTTAAACACCAGTGCGGCCAAGCGCAACTTGAACACACCCAAAGCGCTTATGCACAAGCGCAGCACAGCAATCCACAGTTGCTGGCAGAGGTGGTGCCGTTTGTACAAGACATGGCCGCCGCGTATACGCAAGCAGATCTGATTATTTGTCGGGCGGGTGCGTTGACGGTGACTGAAGTGGCAACCGTCGGAATTCCAGCGATTTTTATTCCATTACCGTCGGCAGTCGATGATCATCAGACCCTGAACGCAAGCTACTTGGTCGATGCCGGTGCGGCAGTGCTGTGTCCACAAGCCAGTTTAACGGCGGAAGGTTTAGCCGCGACGCTGACTCGCTTGCTGGATCGACCAACCTTACTTGCAATGGCAGAAAAATCCCGCGCCAAAGCACAGCCCACTGCAACTGCCAGTGTGGTTGCGGCGATTTTATCGGTTTAATTGATTCGGAGTGCCCATGTCAAATCCTGTTTCTGCCGCTCGTAAAAGTACACGGCTGATTGAAATTCCAGAAATGCGCCGGATTCGCCGGATTCATTTTATTGGGATTGGTGGCGCAGGGATGTGTGGGATTGCTGAGGTATTAAAAAACCAAGGCTATGCGATTTCTGGCTCTGACCTGAAGGCCAGTAAAAATACTGAGCGCCTAGAACAGATGGGCGTACAGGTGTTTATTGGTCATCACGCCGATAATATCGTCGGGGCGCATGTGCTGGTGGTATCGACCGCAATTGATCAAGATAACCCAGAGATTAAAGCCGCGATTGAACAGCATATTCCGTTGGTACGCCGTGCTGAAATGCTTGGTGAATTAATGCGTTATCGGCATGGGATTGCCGTCGCCGGTACACATGGCAAGACCACCACCACCAGCTTGTTAACCTGTATGTTGGCCGAAGAAGGCTTAGATCCGACCTATGTCATTGGTGGTTTATTAAATCGGACGGGGACGAATGCCGCACTCGGTGCGAGTCGTTATTTGGTCGCCGAAGCCGATGAAAGCGACGCGTCATTTTTATATTTGCAGCCGATGGCAGCGATTGTGACCAATATCGACGCTGATCATATGGAAACCTACGGCGGCAGTTTTGAAACCCTAAAAGACACGTTTATCCAGTTTTTGCACAACTTGCCGTGTTATGGCTTGGCAGTAGTCTGTGGCGATGATCCGGTGGTGCGCGAATTGCTGCCGCGTGTGGGTCGGCCATTGCTGACGTATGGTTTTAACGACGACAACGATATTCAAGCGGTCAACGTGCGCCAAGCCGGTATGCAGACCTTTTTTACCGTGCTGCGTAAAGACCGTGCGCCGTTAGAATTGGTGATCAGTATTCCGGGGTTGCACAACGTGTTGAATGCGTTGGCAGCGATTGGCGTTGCGACCGATGAAGGTGTGTCCGATGCGGCGATTGCACGGGCACTGGCAAGCTTCAGTGGGGTCGGGCGGCGTTTTCAGATTCAGGGTGAGTTTGCGACTGCCGACGGCAGTGGTGTGGTCAAGCTGATTGATGATTACGGCCATCATCCGAAAGAAGTTGAAGCGACCATTAAAGCCTTGCGCCAGAGCCATCCGAATCAACGTCTGGTCATGCTGTTTCAGCCGCATCGGTTTAGTCGGACGCGCGATTGTTTTGATGATTTTGTCGAGGTGCTGTCGCAGGTCGATGCACTGCTGCTGATGGACGTCTATCCAGCCGGTGAAAAACCGATTGTTGGGGCGGACAGTCGCAGTTTGGCGCGGAGTATTCGCTTGCGTGGGCAGGTTGAGCCGATCATGGTCGAGCCGTATGACACGCTGTTGCCGCAGATTTTACGCAGTGTGTTGCGGGCGGGTGATGTGTTGTTGACGCAAGGTGCGGGTAATGTTGGCAGTGTGTCCAACGATTTAGCCCGTCAGGCGCTGTATTTGTGTGATATATCCAAGGCGTAATCCATCCGGCATCGGCTGGTGTGGATGGACGGTAATGAAGACGAGTGGTTTAGGATTGGTGGTATGAGCGGCACGGCGTTTGGTAAGGTTGCGGTATTGTTTGGCGGGCATTCGGCTGAGCGTGAGGTGTCACTCAACAGTGGCAAAGCAGTATTGGCGGCGCTGCAAGGTGCAGGGGTCGATGCCGATGGTTTTGATCCCGCCCATCGTGAGGTGAGTGAGCTGGCCGCGTATGACCGCGCCTTTATTGTGCTGCATGGACGGGGAGGGGAGGACGGCCAAATCCAAGGACTGTTGGAATGGCTACAGATTCCGTATACCGGTTCAGGGGTGCTGGCCTCCGCATTAGGCATGGACAAAGCGCGGACTAAGCAACTGTGGCTGGGCTGTCAGTTGCCGACAGCGGATTATCGATTGCTCCATGCCGAATCTGATTTTGCCGCTGTGGTGGCCGAGTTGGGTTTGCCGTTGATCATTAAGCCTGTACACGAAGGCTCAAGTATTGGCATGAGCAAAGTCAGCCAAGCGGACGAATTGGCTGCTGCTTATCAGGCGGCCAGTCAGCATGATGCGGTGGTGATGGCCGAGCGCTGGATTACTGGCCGTGAATTTACTGTGGTGATTTTAGCAGGCCAAGCGTTGCCGGTGATTCGTTTGCAGCCACCGGCCGATGTGGCGTTTTATGATTATCAGGCCAAATACCTGCGCAACGATACCACCTATGGCATTCCGTCCGGCTTGTCTGCGACAGAAGAAGCTGAGCTACAACAGTTGGCACTGCGGGCGTTTAACGCCGTCGGTGCGACCGGTTGGGGCAGGATTGATGCGATGCAAGATGAGCAAGGCCATTTTTGGTTGCTAGAAGTCAATACCGTACCTGGTATGACTGATCATAGCTTAGTGCCGATGGCAGCAGCGGCGACGGGATTGTCATTTCCGCAACTGTGCCTCCATATTTTGTCGCAAACATTGGATGTAAACGAACCCACTCATGGCTGAGTTACCAGAATATCTGCGCCCTCGTCGCACTGCGACGCATCCGACGGCTCAGCTGGATTGGATGACACGTTTGTCGTGGTTTGGCAGTTGGCTGTTGATGCTGCTGGCTCTGGCGTTGTGTGTGGTCGGCGTTTGGCGTTTGGTACACACCATTCGTACCGCGCCCGCTGCACAAGTGGCTGTGGTCGGTGAGTTGTCAGCGCGCCAGCATGCGGTACTGATGCAGCAGCTTCAGCCGCTGGTGAAGACTGGATATTTTACCGCTGACTTGACCCAGATTCGCGATGGTGCGCTGTCACAGCCATGGGTCGATCAGGTTACGGTGACGCGACAATGGCCGAATGGGATCGTGGTGCGGGTTATGCCACGCCATCCAGTCGCCCGTTGGGGCAGTGGTCGCTTGCTGAGTGATCAGGCGGTGGTATTCGTCGAGGTCGAGCCGGTGGATCGGCGCGATTTGCCGTTGTTACACGGCCCCGCCAGTCAAAGTCAGTTGATGATGCAGCAGTATCAGCAAATCAATCAGTGGTTTTCGCCGTTGGGTTTGCGTTTGCAAGAGTTGCATTTGACCGAGCGTATGACATGGTTTATGAAGTTTGATTCGGGATTGCGGGTGATCGTTGATCAAGAGCAAACCCATACCAAGCTTCAGCGTTTAAGTTACTTGGCGCAGCAAGGGTTGCAGGATGCTTGGCCACATATTGCGGCGATTGATTTACGCTATCGCAATGGCATGGCGCTCCAGTGGCGGACAGGGCGTGCGCCCTTGATTCAGGACGGTCGGTTTGTGTTGGCGCAACCACCCGAACTGCCCGTACCTGCTGGATTGGGTGTTACAGCAGTTGCGGTTGACGGTCAGCCCAATTGATCAAGAAGGATTTTTTGTTACTCATGAATGTTCGGGATAAAGCATGACGGATTCACTACAGTCAGTTGTCGCTATTGATGTCGGGACGCATAAGATTGCAGTGCTGGTGGGTCGCGTGCATGCGCCGGATCGGATCGAAGTCATCGGCATGGCACACGCGCCCAATCGTGGCATGAGCAAAGGCGTGATCAAAAACATGGACAAAGTGGTCGCCGCCATCAAAGAAGCGGTGGCGCAAGCGGAGGACATGGCCGATTGCCGGATTCATACCGCATGGGTCAGTATTCCGAGTCCAGATCTGAAAAGCTTTAATGCGTCTGGTCGGACGCCGGTCATGAATGGCACGGTGGGTACGACCGAGATTGTGCGCACACTGGAAATGGCCAAAAGTAGCCATTTAATGCCTGATCATTATTTGATCAATGCGGTGCCGCTCGGTGTGGCGATTGATGATCATCCTGATTGGGTGGATCATCCGGTCGGTATGGCCGCTACCCATATCAATGGCCACTATCATTTGATGATGTTGCCGATCAATACCATGCAAAACCTCGAGCGTGCGATGAAAAGCGCTGGGGTCGGCATTGAGCGGATGATTATCTCGAATCTGGCGACGGCGGAAGCCGCATTGCTGCCGGACGAGCGCGAGTACGGCGTGTGTCTGATTGATATTGGCGCGGGAACCACCAATATCGCGGTGTATTTAGAAGGCCGCTTGATCTTGAGTCATACCTTGCAACGCGGTGGCGAGCATGTGACGCGTGATATTGCCGCAGTGCTCCAAACTACCACTGAGCAAGCCGAAAACCTGAAGATTCGCCATGGTTGTGTCGATCGTGCCAGCATTAAACCCGATCAAATGATCCACGTACCCGGTGTTGGTGCGTTGCCGGGGTTAACCGTGAGTCGGCTAGAACTTGCTGACATTGTGATGGCACGTTACGAAGAGTTATTCGAACTAATCCAGCAACAGCTGGAAGACAGTGGTGCGATTAACGTGTTGCGGCATGGCGTGGTATTGTCAGGTGATGCCAGTCAAATCGAAGGTATGGTCAGCTTGGCGCGGCGGATGCTGGGTGTGCCTGCACATTTGGCCAATACACCGAGCGGGATTGAGATCATCGAAGAGCGGCGGGTCGCGTTACGTCGCCAGCTCTACAGCACCGCCAGTGGGTTACTACTGTACAGCCAAAGCGAACAACAACGCTTGGCCGAAACCAGTGTGGATGATGCGGAACGGCATCAGCCGGTAGTCGATCGCTTGGTACTGAATCCGTGGCGGCGCATGATGGATAAGTTTCGTCAGTTGATGTGAATCGTGAGGATTCACAACGTTTTTCCAGCATGAATCTGCTTGACAGGTCGATGACCTGCCCGCATTCTCATTCCTTTTAATTGATTGGCGCAGCGGCCAAAAGTTTGCCTGTAGCCGGAGTGGAGTTCGAAGACATGTCTTCTTTTAAGCTAGTCGACACCGATACGCCTGATGATAATGGACAGGCACGATTTACTGTATTTGGCGTGGGCGGCGGCGGCGGCAATGCGGTTGAGCATATGGTGCGCTCAGGAATTACTGGCGTAAAATTTATTTGTGCCAATACCGATAAGCAAGCATTGGATAAAATGTCTGCACCGATTCGCTTGCAACTCGGCACGCAAAGCACACGCGGCCTTGGTGCAGGTGCCAATCCCGACGTGGGTCGGCAAGCGGCTGAAGAAGAGCGCGAAGCGATTCAAAAAGCACTTGAGGGTGCTGACATGGTGTTTGTTACAGCCGGTATGGGCGGCGGCACGGGCACCGGCGCAGCGCCTGTGATTGCATCAATTGCCAAAGAAATGGGAATTTTAACCGTCGGTGTAGTGACCACGCCGTTTGGCTTTGAAGGTCGTAAACGCACCAAAGCCGCCGAGATGGGTATCAGTGGCTTGGCCTCGTATGTCGATTCTTTGATCATCATTCCGAACCAAAAATTGTTGACGGTCTACCGCAATATTTCCATGAATGATGCCTTTAAAAAGGCCGATGATGTATTGCTGAACGCGGTGCGTAGTATTTTTGACATGATCGTCAATCACGGTCTGATTAACCTCGACTTTGCTGACTTGCGTACCGCCATGACCACCAGTGGGTATGCGATGATGGGCATGGGCAGTGCACGGGGCGATGATCGCGCACGACAAGCGGCTGAGATGGCGATTCGCAGTCCATTACTCGATAACATTCGTCTGGAAAACGCCAAAGGCATTTTGGTCAACGTCACCAGCTCGGAAGACTTACAACCGTCTGAACTCGATGCGATTGGTGAAATTATCCAACAAATCGCTGACATGGACGAAGGCGACATCATGTTTGGCACCGTGTTCGACCCTGATGCACGTGATGAGCTACGCGTGACCGTGATTGCGACCGGTCTGACCCGCAATACCGATGCAGTCGCCGCTGCGCCGACCAGCACTGCGCGTGCCGCGGTGAGCAGTCAGCATGCTGCACCAGCAGCCAGCCAGAGTGCCGACGAAGATGACGTACCGGCGATTAACCGCCGTGCTGCACCTGCGGTGGCCAATCCAACCCGACCGACGGCAGACAAGCCTGCACCGATCAGTATTCAGGACTTCCTGAAAAACCATCAAAAACGATAACTTAATCACAGAAAAGCACACAAAATCCGATGCTGTGTTCGGATTTTGTGTTGCTTGATGTGTCGACTTCAGATCGCCGCTGTTCGTGATCTCTGAAATCCTGTAGGATGCTGAAGTCTTGAAATATTCTGAAACGATATGCTGAAGCAACGCACCATCCAACGTCCCATTCGTGCCACGGGTATTGGCTTACATAGCGGCCAAAAAGTCTATTTGAGTTTGCTGCCGCATGTCCCCAATGGCGGAATCGTGTTTCGTCGTACCGATTTGACGCCTGCGGTCGACATTGCAGCCTCCGCCTTGTTGGTGCAAGAGACCATGATGTCGTCCAATCTGGTACAGGGTGACGTACGGATCGGTACAGTTGAGCATCTGATGAGTGCTTTGGCCGGATTGGGTATTGATAACTTAATTGTCGAGGTCAGTGCTCCTGAGATTCCGATCATGGACGGCAGCGCGGGGCCGTTTATTTATTTGTTACAAGCGGCAGGAATTGCCGAGCAAGCTGCCGCAAAGCAGTTTATTCGGATTTTAAAGCCAGTTGAAGTCCGTGTAGATGACAAGCGCGCGGCTTTTTTGCCGTATGAAGGCTTTGCGGTACAGTTCACCATTGATTTTGATCATCCTGCGTTTGAT
>JBAQKP010000155.1:0-3602 GCA_049301135.1 Moraxellaceae bacterium
GATATAAACTTTTATGCTGGCAATCACGATGAGTATTTCACCTGACGCTGTATTAATCCCAACACGCGATGCGCTGCTCGGTGAGCGAATGCAAATTCGACGCGCTTTGCCCAGTCGCACTCAACGCATGATCGGCGCGTGGTGCTTTTTGGATCAAGCAGGTCCTGCCGATGTCTCGACGCACGGGATGCATGTTGCGCCGCATCCACATATTGGCCTTCAGACGTTTACATGGATGATTGAGGGGGAAATTTTACATACTGATAGCTTAGGCTATTCACAAATCATTCGACCCAATCAAATCAATCTGATGACCGCAGGTTATGGCATTAGTCATGCCGAGACCTCACCCGAGCAGCGTTCTGCGACTGTCTATGCCGCACAACTGTGGATTGCTCTACCGGATGAGCAGTTTGAAATTGCGCCTGCATTTGAACATTATCCAAATGTACCGCAACTTGAGCAGCAGGGTTTGTACATGCAAGTGCTGACTGGCGAGTGGCTCGGCGTACAGTCTCCAGTGCAAGTCTATTCACCATTGGTGGCTGTCGATTTTGAAGCCAAAGAGGCAACGACAGCAAGCCTACCGCTGCGGGCAGATTTTGAATATGGCATTTTGCCGTTGGTAGGCAGCGTGCAGATTGACGGGCAATCCATCACGATGGGTACACTACTCTACTTGCCCATAGGTCAGCAGCATCTGAGTATAAGTACCGATGCAGCGGCACGGTTTTTGCTGATTGGTGGTGAGCCTTTTCAGTCAGAACGGATTATTTGGTGGAATTTTGTCGGTCGCAGTCAGCAAGAGATTGAACAAGCACGGCAGGATTGGCAGCACGGTACACGCTTTGGTCAGGTTGCAGGATTTACGGATCGACTCGATGCGCCAGAATTGATCGGCTTGCTGAAACCTACACGCTAATCACGCACCCATTAAACCATCGAGACACTCATCGACAGGTGTATGCCATGACAACAACAATTGAAAACCCTGCTGGCCACGCTGACCCACATGCCGCACTACGCGATGATGTGCGGCTACTCGGTCAGCTACTCGGCGAAGTATTACAACAACAAGCGGGACAAGCCTTGTTCGAACAAATCGAGACCATTCGTGGACTGGCCAAACATGCAAGAGATGGTCGAGTTGGTGCAGAACAACAACTGAATGCGCTGTTGACCCGCCTGCCGGATGAAGCACTGCTGCCGGTGTGTCGGGCGTTTACGCAGTTTTTAAATCTGGCCAATATCGCCGAACAATATCATCGAGTGCGGCGTCGTCGGGCATGGCAACACGTCCACGATGCCCCCGCACAACCGGCATCGTTGGCCGAACTGTTGCCGCGTGCCTTACAACAGCACAGCCCTGAACAGGTCTGGCAGGCTGTGCTGGATTTGGACATTGAGCTGGTACTGACTGCACACCCGACCGAAATCAGCCGCCGTACCCTGATCCAAAAATACGACCAGATCGCGCTTGGCCTGCAACGTCTAGATCAATATAAACTGACACCAGCCGAACGCCTACAACAGCAGCAACAGTTAAAATGCCATATTACTAACGCATGGCATACCGACGAAATCCGCAAGCATAAGCCTACCCCGATTGACGAAGCCAAATGGGGCTTTACTGCCATCGAACAAACCTTGTGGCACGCCGTACCGGATTTTTTACGCCAGCTTGACCGTGATGTGTTTCAACAACTCGGTCGGCATGTCCCACTCGATCACTGTCCGATTCGGTTTGCCTCGTGGATGGGCGGTGACCGCGATGGCAATCCAAACGTGACGCACGCCATCACGCATGAAGTGTTGCTGTTGGCACGTTGGCAAGCCGCCGATTTGCTGTATCAAGACGTTGATGCCCTGCGCTGGACATTGTCGATGCAAGCCTGTAGCCCTGCCCTGCGCCAGATCGTCGGTGAACACAGCCAAGAGCCATATCGCGATGTCTTGCGCGAGGTGCGTGACCGGCTGGCGCGTACTCGCGATTGGGCGCAAGCGGCGATTCTGGGTAAATTTAATCTGCCGGATGATATTTATCTGGATGATGCGGATTTATTGCGACCGTTACAACTGTGTTATGACTCATTGGTCGAATCGGGTTTGGCAGAGATTGCCCAACTGGATCTGCTGGATCTGATTCGGCGGGTGCATTGTTTTGGGCTAAGCTTGCTCAAGCTCGATATTCGGCAAGATGCCACGCGACATCTGCATGTATTCAATGGGGTCACCAACTATTTACAACTTGGCCACTATGCCGAATGGTCAGAAACCGACAAGCAAGCCTTCTTGCTGCGCGAACTGCAAAATCCACGTCCACTGCTGCCTAGACAATTGCACGCCGAACCCGAACAACTGATTGAGCAGCCCGACGTCCAAGAGATTCTGGCGACTTTTCGGACAATTGCCCAACACCCAAATAGTTCATTTGGTGCTTATATTATCTCGATGGCAAGTCAGCCCAGTGATATTTTGGCCGTGATGCTGCTGCAAAAAGAAGCCGAGGTCGCGCCTTTTTTACGCGTTGTGCCGTTGTTTGAAACCTTGGCCGATCTGGAGCAGGCGGCGGATTGTTTGGATGCCCTGTTGTCAATTGAGTGGTATAAACAAGCGATTCATGGTCAACAAGAAATCATGATCGGCTATTCGGATTCGGCCAAAGATGCAGGATTTTTAGCGGCCAATTGGGCGCAGTACCAAGCGCAAGAAGCCCTGACTGCGGTTGCAGCACGGCATGGCGTTCAGTTGACGCTGTTTCATGGGCGCGGTGGCTCGGTCAGTCGTGGCGGTGCGCCGACCCATCAAGCCTTATTGGCACAGCCACCGCACTCAGTGCAAGGTAAAATCCGCGTCACCGAACAAGGTGAAATGATTCGGTTTAAATTTGGCATGCACGACATCGCGCTGCGCAATCTTGAGTTATATAGCGCTGCTACCCTTGAAGCCAGCTTACTGCCGCCACCTGAACCCAAACCCGAGTGGCGCGTGCTGATGCAGCAACTGACGCAGCATTCCGTGCAGATTTATCGGGATCTGGTGCGCGGCGATCCTGATTTTATTCGATACTTGCGCCAAATCACCCCAGAGCTGGAGTTACAACGCTTGCCGCTTGGCTCACGACCGGCGCGACGGCAAACCGGTGGCGGCATTGAATCGTTGCGGGCGATTCCTTGGGTATTTGCATGGACGCAGATTCGTTTAATGCTGCCCGCATGGCTGGGCACTGGTCAGGCATTGACCCAAGCGTTACAGCAGCAGCAACATCAAACCTTGCATGAGATGGCGACTGAGTGGCCGTATTTTCAAACCGTGCTGAGCATGCTGGAGATGGTGCTGGCCAAAGCTGATGCGCAAATTGCCGCCTACTACGAACAACAGCTGACCGACGATCCTGCCTTGCAACACGTTGGACACGGGTTGCGCCAGCGCCTAGCAGATTGCGTCAGCGTCTTGTTACAGATCACCGAGCAGCAGCAATTGTTACAGCAGCAGCCCGTGCTGAAACGCTCGATTAATGTCCGCACGCCGTATATTTTACCGCTACACATGCTACAAGCTGAACTGATGCGACGCTGTCGGGAACAACATGCCCAACCGGC
>JBAQKP010000156.1:0-5375 GCA_049301135.1 Moraxellaceae bacterium
CTGCAATGCCCTGCGCAAAATGCAGCTTGTCATCGTCGCCCACCTCCGCCCCAAACAGATCATTCAGGGCTTGAATGATCTCAGACAGGCGTTTTTTCTCCGGCTCATGCGCTTGGCCTGCACCGACTGCGGTAATGCCTTTGAGCTCAGGAGTATCGCCCTCACCCAGCTTGATCTGCTGTTCGGCTTGCTTGGTCAAGCGGTAGTGGGTCAGCTCAATATCATCTAGGTCAATATCGTCCTGATCAGCCAGCCGATCTAAGCGAAGTAACGGGATCAGGTTCTTGGCGTATACACATAAGGATTCAAGTTCAATGCTGTCATACGGCACGATCTGCGCCATAAACTCATACAGCCGCACAAAGCTTTGTAGGTTCTTTTTAAACAGATCGAGTTGATCCATCGCCTCGCCTGCCACTTTAAGCTGATGCTCGGTCAGCTTGATGCTGTGTGCGTCTGCATTGGCGGTGGCAATCGCTTTGGCGGCTTTGGCCTGTTTGTACTGGGTCAGTGCAGTCAGGTAACGCTGGGCAAAGCGGTCTTTGGCAGGCTTGCAGTAGTAAGACAACTTGGATGCAGTGGCCTTGCGGCTATAGAACGCAGCGGCAAACTGCTCGACCTCATCTTGTTGGTAGATATGCTCGCTATCGAGTGACGCTTGCAAATCAAACACCAGCATTGGATTGGTGACGTTTTGCACCGTGGGCTGGGTGTAATACGGTGCAAAGCTGTCCAAAATCTCTTGGGTGTCATTCCTAAAGTCCAGAATAAACGTCTGGGTCTTGCCTGCACAGGTACGGTTCAGGCGTGACAGGGTTTGCACACACTCCACGCCGCCGAGCTTCTTGTCCACATACATGGCGCAAAGCTTGGGCTGATCAAACCCCGTCTGGTACTTGTTGGCTACGATCATCACGTTAAAACGAGTGCTGTCTAGGGCTTTGGCGTGCTCTTCACCGTTTAAATGGGGATTCAGGCTTTTGCTGGTTTCGGTCACTTCAGCGGGGATGTACTGATTCGGCAATACGCTGCCCGAAAACGCCACCAATGAATGTACATCGTTATAGCCTTGCGTCTTGATGTAGTGCTGCATCGCCATCTGATAGCGTACCGCGTCTTCACGGCCACTGGTCACCACCATGGCTTTGGCCTGACCGTCCAGAAAGTGCCGCACATTGGCACGAAAATGCTCGACAATGATTTCAACCCGCTGGCCGATGTTATACGGATGCAGGCGCACCCATTTGGCCAATTTGCTGCGTGCTTGCTTGCTGTCTACCTCGTCGTCATGCTCTACACCGTCAGGATGGGCGATTTTCCACGCGGTGTGATAGGTCGTGTAGTTTTTCAGCACATCCAAAATAAAGCCTTCTTCAATCGCTTGGCGCATCGAATAGACATGAAACGGGATTGGCTTATTCTGATCACTCATCGGCTGGCTGGGGTCGGCAGGTCGGCCAAACAGCTCTAGGGTTTTGGTTTTCGGTGTGGCGGTAAACGCATAGTAACTAATGCGGTCGGAGGCTGGCCGTGCAGCAGCAGCCGCTTGAATCGCGTCTTCATCACTGATGCTGTCCAGATCGGGCTGGTCTGTCCCAAGGATGGCTTTGAGCTTACTGGCCGAAGATCCGGTCTGTGAGGAGTGTGCTTCGTCAGCAATGATCGCGTATTTGCCTGCCGCCAATGCTGGATAGCGGTCGAGTGCGTCATACAGCGCAGGAAAGGTCTGAATGGTGACAATAATAATCCGTGCCTTGCTGTGCAGCGCATCGGCGAGTTTTTCGGATTTACTCTGACTGCCGCCGTCTTGAATACCACAGACCACGCCATCGTTATGCTCAAACTGTCGGATGGTGTTGCGCAACTGTCCATCGAGTACGGTACGGTCGGTCACCACCACAATCGAGTTAAACAGCTTTTGACCATCTGGCTCATATAGTCCGGCCAGTTGGTGTGCGATCCATGCAATCGAGTTGGATTTGCCTGAGCCTGCGCTATGTTGAATCAGATAACGCTTGCCTACGCCTTCTTGACGGGTTGCCGATAGTAGGTGATTGACCGCATCCCACTGGTGATAACGTGGAAAAATCAGCGTTTCGCTGCGGATGATTTTGCCGTCAAAGTCTTCTTTTTCGGTGATTTGCAGATGCAAAAACCGTCCCAACACATTCAGCCACGCATCCGGCTGCAACAAGCGTTGCCATAGGTAGCTGGTGGCGTATTCGCTGTCGTTGGCGGCTTGTGGGTTGCCTGCCCCGCCCTCTACGGTTCCCATGTTGAACGGTAAGAAATAGGTGTCCTTGCCTGCCAGTTGGGTGGTCATCGCCACTTCGTCCTGACTGACCGCAAAATGCACCAATGCGCCACGCTTAAAGGTCAGCAGCGGTTCGGGCTTTTTGGTCAGTGGGTCTTTCACGGGTCGATCTTTTTTGTATTGCCGTTTTGCATCTTCGATGGTTTGTTTAAATTCGCTTTTCAGTTCAAGTGTGGCAGTCGGAATGCCGTTCACGAACAGCACGAGGTCAATGCGCGGGTCATAGTTGTTTGTGCCATCACTGCGGGCATGCGGTGAATAGGAGACCTCTTGCACCACACGCAGGCGGTTTTGTTGGTAACGGCGTTGGGTGTCGGGGTTCATGCTGTGGTCGGGCATAAACGCGCACACGTCGAGATGTCCGCCGATCACCTTAAAGCCTTTACGCAGGACGGTCAGCACGCCATCACGTTTGACTGCGTGGACATAAGCATCAATCAGCACTTTTTCAGGGTTGGCGGGATTGCTTTTAACAAACTTTTCCCAGCGGTCAGGATAGGCATTTTGTACAAAGGCCAGAAAATCTGGCGTGTATAGGGCGTGGCTGCGGTCATATTGGGCAGCCGTGCCAAGTAGCCAGCCGTTGGTGGTCAGGCTGGCGATGATGTCGTTTTGAAATTGTCGTTCGTTCGGGTTGGCCATGTTGCGTCCTGCGTACTGGTCTGCTGAGTGGCTTTATTGGCCTGCATTGATCAAGCGTTGGTATTGCTTGTCGATTTCTTTGGCAAAGCGTTCGGGAGTCATGCCTTTGGCGGGTTTTTTATACAAAATACTCAGGTCTTCATCGTTTTTAACGAGCTTAATTCCCAATGACTTCAATGCTTCATCGACCTCTGCTGCAACAATCCACTGATCAACGCCACGGGGTTTGCGCATCTCAACCGTGATATAGACATCAGATAAGTACCATTGGGCAACCAAAAAGCAGTGATAATTTAAACCCTTGATGCGGATAGTGTTTGAGTAAAAAAAGTGTCCTATGCTTGACCACACGGCATCCTTTTCCTGATGAGGATAGATCTTGTCTTCACCAAAGGCTGCATGCTCTAGATACTCTACAGCCTCGGCCAACTGCTGCTTGGTATAGTCTTTCAGCATTTTTTGCTGGGCTTGTAGCTGATTCAGTAAGTCGCAGTGATCCTGCACAAACTCGACAATGTGCTGATGCTGATCAGTGAATTTTTTTGGGTTCATGCTGTCGATTCCTTCAAGGTAGTCCATTAAAAATGCGCTGTAACGATGACTGTTCGGTTGTTGGTCGTCGTGTTGCTTGATCAATTGCCGTAGGGTGTTGCCAAACTCATAGTGACTCACAAACACAAAATCTTTTGGCATGGGGTTCGGCTGGTGTAGCCCCATCAGAATATAAGTTTGCTTTTCGTGGTGCTTAAATTCCTTTTTGCAGTGTTTGACATACAGAGGAAAAGGATTATTGGCCTTGTGGTGAATTTTATTCTCGATGACGATCAGTTGATCCGTCAGCTCTAACACCAGATCGAGTCGCCCTTTTTGGTCAGCCGTTTTGCACTCTAGTTCAACGTAAACCTGTTGGGTTTCAGGTTTACGGCGTGACTTGATACCTGCCGCTTGCATCAAGGCGATGAGTGGCAGGCTACCCAAGCCATGATCTGCTTGGCTGTCGAGAAAGTGGCTCAGGATTTTGGAGCTGACTGATTCGAGTCGATGCAGGTCGATCAACTCTAAGAAGGATTTTTGGCGTGGCTTAGGAAAAGTGAGCGTCTTGAGTTGTTGCCGTAGTGCTTCAAGCTGTTCGGGCGTGAGGATGTTTTCGGGGGATTGCGGGTCTGGGTTGGTCATGTTGCTTCCTGCGTGCTGGTTTAAAATTTTTGGCTTACTTTTTGCGCTGGTAAGTCCTGCCGCAAAATATGCCAGTTTTTGGGTTGTTAGCAAGTGTTGATTTGCCTACACTCTGTACCATAAGTGGACAGGGGATTCCCAGTCGGCGCTATAGCCTCGGTGGATTCATCGGGGCTTTTCGCTTTGTGGGGCTTAGGCGTTTGCTTAGTCATCAAATAAGATTTGCTGTTGTCCTTGTGGGGTGGTGGCTGCTGTGGCGGGTGGTTGCCAGCCGCGCACGTCGATTTTGCCAGTGACGGCGGCGGAGATGAGGGCGCTACGGCGTTCTTTTAGCAAGTCGATGCCTTGATGGGCATGGCTGATCAACTCATCAATTTTGGCGGTTGCAGCATTTAGAAAGGATACAATGGCTGATTGCTCTTTGACAGAAGGCAAGGCTAACCAAATTTTAACCATTCGGGTAAGACCCAAATCTTGGTTCGTTGCACCGTGGGTATAAAGTTTAGCCTGTTCATAACACCCATGACTATTCAAAGCAAATGCAACATAATCAGGAACTGCCAATTTCAGCCTTAATTTTAATACTGCAACGTGAACCCAGACCTGAAAAGGCATATCCAAATCAACTACTCTTGCAACTCCTGTCGTACCGCCCTTCGTATAGAGAATATCACCTCTCTCTGGAATGACTCGCCGACAAAACTCTTTATAATCTTCGTCTGATATAAATTTAGCATCATCGAGATACCATGCATCTACACCAATGTTCCTTGCAGAAAGAAACATAATTCCATCGTCAACATATTTTGGAGAAAAGTGTGGTCCATCTGAAACCTGCTTGCACACTCGACCCAATTGAATTTTAACCCAATGCTCTGGCACATCCCCTAACCACTCTACGCCGCTCTCTTTCATCGGGGCGTTGGGGTCGAGTCCTTTGGTCACCGCATGGCTAATCACCGCCTGCCGCTTTTCTTTGAGCAACTCAATCAACCGCTGCTGCTCGGCAATCAGCGCATCGATCTTGGCGGTTTCGTAGTCAAGAAAGTCAACTATAGCCTTTTGCTCTGTTAAAGGTGGACATGAAACTTTATAGGGTGCTATTTGATCCGCAGAAAGCTGCGCTATAGCGGAGTTTCCTTCGGAAAACTCCAATACTGCATTTATCAGATAGGCATATAATTTTGGCTGGATTTGCTTTAGTGGCTTTAGCACCAAAAGCCTAATGATCGCGTCATAAGGC
>JBAQKP010000157.1:0-11999 GCA_049301135.1 Moraxellaceae bacterium
GCCAAGAACAGCGTGGCTCAGGCACAAATCGCGCTGGATGAAGTCACCCGTCTTGCCCAAAGCCTTGGCGCAGCCGCAGGCACAGACAGCGTTGAAGTTCGCGCACCGATTCATGGCGTGATCAGCAGCAGCCAAGCCGTGACTGGACTGTATGTCTCCACCCAGCAGCCCTTGTTTGAAATTGCCAATACCTCAGTCTTGCAGGCGGTGGTACAGGTTCCAGAGCGCCAACTGGTTGGTATCCAGCCACAACAAGCGGCGAGTATTAGTAGCAAAAATAGCGATCTGACCGGTACGGGGCGGGTGCAGTACATCAGCCCAGAGTTTTCCGCAGCCACCCGCACGGGTCAAGTGCATGTGCAGATCAACAATCCAAACGGCCAGTGGCGGGCAGGGCAATTGGTCGATATAGCGATCAACACCGATACCCGTCAAGCCGGTCTAGCCGTGCGTGAAGATGCCTTACAAACCTTCCGTGATTGGACGGTGGTGTACGTGCAGGTGGGTGACGATTTCGAGATTCGCCCTGTTGAGCTGGGTCAGCGTGCTGACGGCTATGTTGAAGTGTTGTCTGGCCTAAAAGTCGGTCAACGCTATGCCGCAGGCAATGCTTATTTGCTGACCGCAGAATTGGGTAAAGCTGGCGCGACCCACGACCATTAAGGGAGATTGAGATGTTTGATTGGATTATCCAACGATCAATCGCCCAACGCTGGTTGGTGATGATCGTCTTTATGCTGGTGGCCGCGATTGGGGTTTGGAATGCGTTCAAACTGCCAATAGATGCCGTTCCTGATATTACCAATGTACAGGTGCAGATCAATACAGAAGCAGAGGGATATTCGCCGCTTGAAACCGAAAGTCGAATCAGCTATCCGATTGAAAATGCGCTGTCTGGCATTCCCCATTTGAAGTATACCCGCTCGATTTCACGCTACGGCTTGTCACAGGTGACGGTGGTTTTTGAGGATCGGACGGACATTTATTTTGCTAGGCAACTGATTAATGAGCGATTGCAAAGTGTCCTGCCGCAACTGCCCAGCGGGGTCAGTCCCACCCTAGGACCTGTGGCGACAGGGTTGGGTGAGATCTTCATGTATACGGTGGAAAACAAGCCGAATGCAGTCAACCCGTACTCACCGACCGAGTTGCGAAGCTTACAAGACTGGGTGATCAAGCCGCAGTTGCGCACAGTCGCAGGCGTGACCGAAATCAACTCGATTGGTGGCTATGTCAAACAGGTCGAAATCATTCCGAATTTTCAGCAGTTGCAAGGCTATGGTTTGACACTGCGTGATTTGGCGCACGCACTGAGTGACAACAACCAAAACGTCGGTGCAGGCTACATTGAGCGACGTGGTTCGCAGTATCTGGTTCGCTCACTCGCGCAACACCAATCGTTGCAGAGTATTCAGCAGCTTGCGATTAAAGCTGCCGATGGACAGATGGTGCTTGTACAGGATGTTGCCACCGTACAACTGGGTCAAGAAATCCGTAATGGTGCAGCCACCAAAGATGGCAAAGAAGTGGTGCTAGGCACAGTGTTTATGCTGATTGGCGAGAACTCTCGTCAAGTAGCATCAGGTGCGGCGCAACAATTACAAGAGATCCAACGGAGCTTGCCAGAGGGCGTCATTGCTAATCCGGTCTATGACCGCACGACATTGGTAGATGCCACGATTGCGACCGTACAAACCAATTTGCTCGAAGGGGCAATTTTGGTGATTGCGGTGCTGTTTGCTTTTTTAGGCCATATTCGTGCTGCAATTATTACCGCGTTGGTGATTCCACTGGCAATGCTGATGACCATCACCGGCATGGCCAACTATGGCATCAGTGCCAACTTGATGAGTCTGGGCGCACTTGATTTTGGCATTATCATTGATGGTGCAGTGGTGATCGTTGAGCAGGCGCTGAGTCAATTGGCGGCGCGACAGCGCGAGCTTGGGCGAGTGTTGACTCGAAAAGAACGCTTTGAAACCGTCTTTGCTGCCACCCAAGCCTCTCGAAAAGCACTGATTTTTGGTCAGTTGATCATTATCTCAGTCTATCTACCCTTGCTGACCCTGACAGGGGTCGAAGGCAAGATGTTTACCCCAATGGCGATGACAGTGGTTTTGGCACTGATGGCGGCAATGCTGTTGTCGGTGACCTTTGTGCCTGCGGCGCTGGCACTGTTTACCTCTGGTTCAGTCAAGGTACACGAAAACAAGCTGCTACAAGCCTGTCAGCGTTTTTATCGTCCATTACTGACGTGGAGCATGAGTCATCGGTTGCTGGTGGTCTGCGCAGCAGGCGTGGTCTTTGTGTTTAGCACACTGTTGTTATCGCGTCTGGGTACGGAGTTTATGCCGTCACTGGATGAGGGTGATGTGGCCATGCATGCGTTACGCATCCCCGGCACCTCGCTGAGTCAGTCCGTCGAGATGCAGTATGCGCTTGAGCGGGAAATTGCCAAAATCCCTGAAGTCCAAACGATTTTTGCCAAGATCGGTACGGCTGAAATTGCCACTGATCCCGTCCCGCCCAGCGTGGCAGATAATTTTATTGTGCTAAAACCGCGTGACGAATGGGCTGATCCAGACAAGCCTAAAGCCGAAGTGGTCGCTGCGATTCAACGCGCTTCTGAACAGGTGATTGGCAACAAGTACGAATATACCCAACCGATTCAAATGCGGTTCAATGAGTTGCTCTCAGGGGTGCGTGCTGACGTTGCCATTAAGGTGTTTGGCGATGACATGGCGGAGCTGACCCGCGTCGGCAAAGAGATTGAAGCGGTCTTAAGCGGTGTGGCCGGTTCGGCTGATGTACAGATGGAGCAAGTCACTGGCTTGCCGATGATTAACATTCAGCCCAAGCAAGCGATGTTGGTGCAGTATGGTTTGTCGATTGCCGAAGCACAGCAGATCATTCGCACTGCGATTGCTGGACAGAAAGTGGGTGATTTTTTTGAGGGCGACCGCCGATCAGATATTGTCATCCGTCTGGCTGAACCACAGCGTCATGATGTACAAAGCCTGCAACAGATCCGTGTGTCGTTACCCAACGACCCTGCGGCAACCTTGGCACTCGGCGATTTAGTCACGATCGAGGAGTTACAAGGGCCTAATCAGGTGTCACGCGAAAACGGCAAGCGTCGCTTGGTGGTCACTGCCAACGTGCGTGATCGTGATATTGGTTCTTTTATTGCGCAAGCACAGCAGCAAATCAATACGCAAGTGTCGTTACCTGCCGGTTATTGGATCAAGTGGGGTGGCACATTCGAGCAGCTTGAGTCAGCAAAATCACGCTTGATGCTGGTGATTCCTGCGGCGATTTTGGTGATTTTGGGATTGCTGTATCTGGCGTTGGGCAGCATCAAAAACAGTGTATTGGTGTTTGTGGCCGTGCCATTTGCGCTGTGCGGTGGTGTGATTGCGCTGACGCTGCGAGGCTTGCCGCTGTCTATTTCGGCTGCGGTTGGCTTTATCGCGCTGTCAGGGGTGGCCGTGTTGAATGGTCTGGTGTTGCTGTCAGCGATTCAGGCGTTACGCGAGAAGGGCGTGCCACTGTTTGACGCGGTGATTGAGGGAACCATGAGCCGACTGCGGGCGGTACTGATGACTGCCTTTGTTGCGGCGTTGGGCTTTATTCCAATGGCCTTTAACGTGGGGATTGGTGCTGAGGTGCAACGTCCTTTGGCAACTGTGGTGATCGGTGGCATCGTATCGTCTACCTTACTCACGTTATTGTTATTGCCGTTGCTGTATGAATGGCTCAACCGTGGCAAAACCGCTTAACCAAAGATCCGAGTATTCTGTCCACCTCGCATGAAAAATGTGTTGGTGGACAGTTTATCGGGATGTCAGCAACCGAGATACATAGTGAGATCTGTAGATGCATATCGAAAACTCGTCCAAATGGACTCACGATCACAACTTTGACACGGGTAACGCAGCGGCAGAGCGCAGTACTCGTTTAGTGATGTGGATTACCGCAGTGATGATGGTGCTCGAAATTACTGCGGGCTGGTGGTACAACTCGATGGCACTACTGGCCGATGGCTGGCATATGAGCTCTCATGCTGTTGCCATCGGGTTGTCAGCAGTGGCTTATACGGCTGCAAGACGCTATGCCCAAGACTCCCGCTTTGCGTTTGGCACATGGAAAATTGAAATTTTAAGTGGCTTTGCCAGTGCTATTTTTCTACTGGGTGTTGCAGTAATGATGTTGGTTGGCTCAGTAGAACGACTTATTTCACCGCAACCCATTCACTATCAACCTGCTATTTTGGTGGCCATCCTTGGACTGGTGATCAACCTCATCTGTGCAAAATTGCTCGGTAATGCCCACAACCATGATCATGGACACTCACATGACAAAGGGCATACCCACCATGAGCATGAACACGAGGATCTAAATTTGAAATCGGCTTACATACATGTGGTTGCCGACGCAGCAACATCGGTGCTTGCAATCATAGCCCTGCTGGGCGGGTTGATGTATGGCTGGTCATGGCTTGACCCAGCCATGGGTATCATTGGTGCGGGTTTGATTGCAGTTTGGGCAAAAGGTTTAATCGTCGATACCGGAAAAATATTACTTGATCGTGAGATGGATCATCCTGTGGTTGCTGAGATTCGCGACGTTATCGAAACTGGGGAAGGCGATTACCACACGAAAGTAACGGATCTACATGTCTGGCGCGTTGGCAAAAGTGTTTATTCTTGTGCGCTTACCGTGGTGACCCACGATACGCAGCTCACGCCTGAGATTATCCGCGCACGGTTATCCGTACACGAAGAGATTGTTCACTCGACCATTGAGATTCATCAATGCCCTGACACAAAAACTGTATTGTGAGGAGATCAAAGTAGCGGCAGTGATGCCGTCAGGTGGCGGTCACACAATTGAGAAGGTATTGGTAGTGTTCAGAACTCTGTGTCAACGCTTGCTCGGATGTACGTTGATACCGGACATTATAGCATCCAAAAAAATCGCCATCAGGCTTGACCTTACCATGATGGGAAGCCTCATGTTGTAAGGATCAGACAGTATCTCCTGTCGAAACGATTGAGGTTTTCATCATGTATACATTCCATGTCAGCGGTATGGGCTGCGGTAGCTGTATCAAAAAAATCACCCAAGCCATCAAAAATCAGGATGCCAAAGCCGAGGTCGTGGTCAATCTCGCCAACAAGTTAGTCACGGTTGACAGTGCCGAATCAGCAGCAGCAATTTTAACCATTATTCAAAAACTTGGTTTTGATGCGACTGTGACAAGCTGATTTTTTACAATTAAAACATTATGTCGGAGATCACCTATGAGTCATTTCTCAATTGGAATTAGCGGTATGACCTGTGCCAGCTGTGCAAGTCGGATTGAGCGTGCCTTGCAGCAACTTCCCGCAGTCAATCAGGCCAGTGTCAATTTGGTCACTGAACTGGCCACGGTAGACGGAAACGCCGATTTAAGCATGGCTGCGCTACAACAGGCGGTTGAAATCGCTGGCTATCAGGTCACCACTGAATCGATTCGCCTTGATATTAGTGGCATGACCTGTGCCAGTTGCGCCTCTCGGATCGAAACCGCATTGCAGGCAGTGTCTGGAGTACAACATGCCAGTGTCAATCTGGTCACTGAACGCGCCACAATTCAAATCATCAAGGGCTTGCCAATTGCCACACTGATCGAGGCGATCCAGCAAGCGGGTTACCGCGCGTCGCTACCGCCACCAGATGCCTCTGGTTCTCAGCCAAGTGTGTTGAAACGCTTGCCTGAATGGTGGCCTGTCGCGGCTGGCGCTCTCTTATCACTGCCGATGCTACTCAGCATGCTGGCGATGACGATTGGTCTAAATTGGATGCTGCCCGCATGGCTGCAATTCCTGCTTGCGACGCCGGTACAGTTTTGGTTAGGCGCGCGGTTTTATCGGGCAGGTTGGGGCGCGCTTAAAGCAGGCACAGCCAATATGGATGTGTTGGTCGCCTTGGGAACTAGTGCGGCTTATGGCTTAAGTATTTATTTGTGGCTGACCGCTGACGCAGGGCAAATGCCACATCTGTACTTTGAAGCCTCAGCGGTGGTGATTACCTTGGTCTTGCTCGGCAAATGGTTAGAGCAACGAGCCAAACAACAGACCGTCACCGCGATTACTGCCCTACAGGCACTGCGTCCCAACACTGCCCGAATTTTACGCGATGGATCAGAAATCGAGCTTCTAATCGATCAAATTGAAGTGGACGATGTGGTAATCGTCAAAGCTGGCGAACGAATTCCAGTCGACGGTGACGTGACCGAAGGACACAGTCAGGTCGATGAGTCGATGCTGACTGGTGAAAGTCTACCCGTTGAAAAAAGCCTAGGAGACCACGTCACAGGCGGTGCGATGAATGCGGAAGGTCGACTGCTGGTACGCACCACAGCGGTTGGTCATGACAGCATGCTGGCGCGGATGATTCGCTTGGTCGAAGATGCCCAAGCAGGCAAAGCACCGATTCAGCGTTTGGTCGATCAGGTCAGCCAAGTGTTTGTGCCAGTCGTGCTGCTGATTGCCTTGATCACCCTGATGGCTTGGTGGTGGGTCACTGGGGATGCGGAGATTGCGATTATCAATGCCGTGTCAGTCTTGGTGATCGCCTGCCCCTGTGCGCTAGGATTGGCCACGCCGACCGCGATTATGGTCGGCACTGGCATGGCTGCACAACAGGGTATCTTGATTAAAGACGCTCAGAGCCTAGAGCTTGCCCATCGGATAAAACTGGTGGCCTTTGATAAAACGGGCACGCTCACCATTGGACAGCCTGATGTGGTCGCCGTTGAAGCGATAGATGGTACAGATGCCGCGCTACTGCAACTGATTGCCAGTCTGCAAGCAGGCAGTGATCATCCGTTGGCCAAAGCGGTCTCAGCGGTTGCCAAGCGCGATCAGATTACCCTGCAATCGGTGCAGAATTTACAGACGTTAGCGGGTCGCGGTTTGTCGGCACAGATTGATGGACAGACCTATTTACTCGGTAATCAGCGGCTGATGCAAGAGCAAGGTGTTACTCTCGATGCACTGCTGGCAAGATCAGTTCAGCTAGAACAACAAGGGCGCACGGTGTCATGGCTGGCAGTGGCACACGGACAAACAGCGGCTGCTCGGCTGCTGGGTTTAATGGCATTTGGTGATCAGATCAAGCCAAGTGCAGCAGGTGCAGTGGCTAAACTACAACACATGGGCATCCAAACCGCCATGCTGACTGGTGATAATCTAGGTGCAGCCCAGATGGTGGCTGAGGCATTGTCGATTGATATCGTCCAAGCCAGTTTATTGCCTGCCGAAAAAGTAGACTATATTCAATCCTTGAAACAGCAGCATCAGGTGGTGGCGATGGTCGGTGATGGCTTAAATGATGCACCGGCCCTTGCCGCTGCTGATGTCGGGATTGCGATGAGTACCGGTACAGATGTGGCCATGCACAGCGCAGGGATCACCCTGATGCGCGGTGATCCTGCATTGGTTGCTGATGCGATTGACCTCTCCACACGCACCTACCATAAAATCCAGCAGAATCTGTTCTGGGCATTCATTTATAACGTGATTGCGATTCCGTTGGCGGCCTTGGGTTTTCTTAGTCCAATGATTGCAGGGGCTGCGATGGCTGTATCGAGTGTCAGTGTAGTGCTCAATTCCTTATTGCTTAGACGCTGGCGTGCCAAACGTCAGCCTGTTACGGAGCTACCATCAGTATGAATATTGGTGCAGTGGCGAAAGCCAGTGGCTTGTCAGCTAAAATGATCCGACATTACGAAAGTATTGGCTTAATTGAGACCAGCCCACGCACAGATACAGGTTATCGCCAATATACCAGTCGTGACGTTCATCTGTTTCAGTTTGTGCGACACGCACGTGAACTAGGCTTCTCTCTCACACAAGTCAAAGACCTCCTCTCACTTTGGCAAAATCAAACTCGCGCCAGTGCCGATGTCAAACAACTGACAGCAATACATATTGCCGAGTTGGATCAGCGTATTCAGGGACTGACTCGTATGCGCGATACACTGATTGAGTTGGCGGAAGCCTGTTGCGGGGACAGTCAGCCCAACTGTCCGATCTTGCAGCAACTTGAGACGGGGCTTGATCAGTAAAATTTGGCTATTTGGGGTCGGCGTAGAAAACGGAATTTAAAGTACGTTAAGAACGGATGTATTGATTCCAGTTGGCACATCCCAAAGATATGCGCGTCAGTAGCACGTTTGAACACAGACCAGATTCGCATTCACCCGATGATCATTTTAACGCTACAATCCCCGCAAGCTTGAGGGTAGCAGCATGCAGCAGTCCAATCAGACGCCATACCGACGGATTACCGCAATTACGATTCAGGGCTTTCGTAGCCTTGCTGATATTCAGCAGTTGCCATTGCCGCAACTGAGTGTATTGATCGGCTCCAACGGGGCTGGCAAATCCAATCTGATTCGGTTTTTCGAGCTATTGGGCTGCATGTTGAACGGTCAGCATCTGCAAGACTTTGTGATTCGACATGGTGGTGGTGACGATCAGTTGTTTATGGGTGCACGGCATACACCAACGTTACAAGCAGCGATTCATGTGCAACTGTCACACAGCTTATATGCCTATGCGTTTGCACTGAGCCATACCCCCGCACAAGACACGCTGTATCTGAGTAGTGAGGTATTTGGGGCAGTCGATCCGGTCAGTGGACAGATTCACGATGAAGTGGTTTTGCCGACGCCTGCACGCGAGGCACAGTTGGTCAGTGTGGTACAGCAGGATGTCACGCCTACGCTATTATTTCCTAGTGTACTCGGTCGTGAGCAATCGGCGTTATCTGCCACTCAGCTTGAGCAAGCCCGTGAAATGGTGCATTGCTTACAGCGTTGCTCCACCTACCAGTTTCACGATACCTCAGACAATGCCTATATCAAACAGGCATGGGATGTCAGTGACAACACATGGCTACGGCATGACGGCGGTAACTTGGCCGCGATACTGCTGCATCTGTACCAGCATGATGTCAAACGCTATCAGTTGATCGTGCGGCAGATTCAGCGGGTATTGCCGAGCTTTGCTGACTTTGTACTTCAGCCCAGTTATGGCAAGATCTCTTTACGCTGGCGCAGTCCAACGACCGATAAGACCTTTGGGGCGCACTTGACCTCAGATGGTTCACTCCGTTTATTTTGTTTATTGACCCTCCTCAACCTGCCCGATCAGATGTTACCGGATGTGTTGTTTTTGGATGAGCCGGAATTGGGTTTGCATCCGCATGCGATTAACTTGGTTGCGGCAGGTCTAAAGCGCGTGGCGCAACGCCGTCAGGTGTTTATTGCCACTCAGTCACCGTACATGGTCGATTGTTTTGAGCTGGAAAACATGATCGTGGCACGTCTGGCCGAAGACGGCTCCACCACCTTAAACACGTTGGATCGTGCCAACTACCAACAGTGGCTAGATGATGAGTATCAACTGTCCGAGTTGTGGCTGACTGACGTGATTGGCAGTTCATCATGAGTCAGACATTTATTCGCGCGGGCATTGTCTGCGAAGGCGCAACTGAAACCGAGTTTGTCAAAACCTGCTTAACGCCGCATCTGTTGCCATACGGCGTGCATGCCATTCCCAAAGATATGCAAGGCAATGTCAGTGTTGAGCGGACAGCACAGTTCATGCGCAACTTTGCCCATCAGTTTGATTACGTCACCACGTTTCTGGACTTCTACGGTTTCAAAGGCAACAGCCTGCCCGATGGTCAACCTAAACAGGACTTACTGACCCTAGAGCAGTCGATCATGACCATGCTGCACAATAAGTCCACGCATGCCTTGCCACACCTGAAGCCGTATATCCAGCAATATGAGTTTGAGGCACTGCTGTTCAGCGATATTACGCACTTTGATTGGGTGGTGGACGGCTGGAATGACAGCACAGCCGCGCAATTAAAGGCGGTGTGTGATCAGTACCCTAACCCAGAACAAATCAATCACGGCAGACAAACTGCCCCATCAAAACGCCTCATTCAAATTTTCTCTGGTGCATATGACAAGGTCGAACATGGCCCACTGATTGCGGAGAGTATTGGACTGGCAAAGATTCGTGAGAAATGTCCTCGTTTTAATCAGTGGGTGACGTGGCTGGAGGGTTTGGGCTAAGTGGATCGATCACGTTTAAACGGTTTACGCATGCCCAAATTGCTTCAGCGATTTAATGAGGTGCACGACAGCTTAGGCGCTGCTACCCCAGTTGATCTGACCGATTGGGCAAGGGTAGCTGCAATGACAGACGAAGAAATTGCATTTGATCGGGACAATCCAGCCACGACAGAGGTGGATTGGGCAGGTGCGGATCAGGTCTTGCGGTATTGTGTGAATACGCATACGCGGTGGCTGTTCACAATTACGTTTGTACTGATTGCTGGATTGCTGTGTTGAGCATTTTTAGTATTTAACCTTTGCTCTCTAGCAGGTTTTATAATCGTGTTTCTGTCGAGTGTTTGGGTTGTGATAGACGAAAGCCTTCAAGCGGTATAGCATTAAACCAGCATGCCGACCGGAGCGCATCATGACCGCAGCACAAACAGAGTTCCAAAAAAACCGTGATCGAGCCATGGGGATTGTCGATCTTGAGTTTGATGATAGTGTGATTGCCAACAGCCAAACAGAGCTTATGGCGATGTTTGATCGGGTTGAACGTGGCGAATCCACTTTTGAGCAAGAAGATGCTGCACTGATGCTGCGTTGGCGCGAACTAAAACAGCATGCTTAACCCATGACTTCCAACGACTATGAATCGGTCAAGCAACAGCTTGCGGCTGTCAATCCACACAGCTCACGGGCTGAGATGGAAGCTGCTGACAATCTTGAAAGAAGAATTACCACCGCACGTATTGCCAGATTGAAGGAAAGCCCCATTCAGGGCAACTATGACTTTAAACACCTAGCCATGATCCATGAGCGGATTTTCACTGGGCTGTATGACCATGCAGGACAGGTCAGAGATTTTGATTTTCATAAATACTCTCCGGTTAGGGAGCGCAGTGACTTTGCGCCGTTTGGCCAAGTTGTCGCTATGATTGATGAGGTGGCTCTGCAACTCGCTGCCCAGAACCATTTAAAGCAACTGAGCCAAGTCGATTTTATCGATGCACTAACGCCGATTTACGCAGCAATTAACCATGCGCATCCATTCGAGGAAGGCAACGGACGTGCTGCACAAACCATGATTGCGCAGTTGGTTAAAGATGCAGGCTATGACTTAAAATTTGATTTACTGAATCGAGCGGAGTGGGCACTGGCCTGTTCTAAGGCGATGCCACATAGCCGAATGCATGAGGGCGTCGTTCCTTATGCTCAGCCGATTGACCTAAAGCCACTGCAACAGCAGTTGGCTAAGATCGTCGTGTCGCTGGTCTAACTGATTATTAGAGCTACTGAGCGGGGTGAGAGTAAAGCGGCCTGCGCTGCTGTTTGGGTCGTCCACTAAGGTATACGCATGAGCAAAGCAGGTTGTAACGCACATACTCCTGAATGCTACTCTGCTTGGTTTTCGACCTGTGAGATACTCGCTTGCGACACACCCAGACGCTCAGCCAACTGAGCTTGTGTGATGCCTTGTTGCTTACGCAGTTCTGCTAGACGTATAGCGGCCTGAATCTGGTCAGCTTTCGCCAAGATTTTACCTTGACACTCTAGGGGTTGAGCGGCCTTGCCATCCTTACTGTTCCTCCGGTTGCGCCAAGTGCCGCACATAAATCGCTTTAGTCCGAGGAGGCATGAGCCCATCACCACGTTTATTACCGGTACACAACACCAAACATGAGCTAAAATTTTTATAGGTCGAGGCGCTTATAAGGCTGATTTGTCACGTCTCAAGCTGTGCTCGTAGCAATTCAGGGGTCGTCTCAGAAAACGGAAAAAATCGTACGCTAAGATCGCGTTGAGGCTGGCAACCACCGATACAGCGTTGCGACAGAAACCCCCAAATTATTGGCGACATCTTTAGGCGGCATTCCCC
>JBAQKP010000158.1:0-2530 GCA_049301135.1 Moraxellaceae bacterium
TTTCTTATCTGTTCCTGCTATGGCTTGCCGCTAAATACCGGCAAAATGGTTGAAAATGCCGGTGCAGCGATTTCGACCCGATTGCGGCCGTGTTGTTTGGCGCGTCCTAGCGCATCTTCGAGTCGCAACAAAAACTCATCTTCTGACTCACCGGTGGCATATTCCGCCACACCCGCACTAAAGGTCACGATCCAGTTTTTGGCCAGTCCAAAATCATGATTGCGAATCCTCAGCCGCAGTTGATCGGCAATCCGCGCCGCTTCATCGAGCGCACAATCGGGCAACAACAACACAAACTCATTATCCCGCCAACGCGCCAAGGCATCACTGCGGCGCTGCATGTTGCGAATCAGGCTCGAAAAGTCATGCAAGACCGCATCACCTGCCAGTGTGCCGTGTAACTGATTGATTTGGGTCAGATGATCAATATTGATCAACACCGCACACATCGGGCTGTGATCACGCATCGCGCGGTACAAAAACAGCTTAAACACCACATCGAAGGTTTGCTGGTTGAGACTGTCTGTGAGTGGGTCACGCGCGGCAAGCTTCGACAAGCGGCGCTGATCACGGTACAACACCAGCGCAAAAATGATCAGCACCAGCAGCAGCAACGCCACCACCAATCCCAGATGCCATACAAAAATATCATGCAGCTTGGACAGTTGCACAGCATGTTCGGCCACTTCTAACGTGCGATACAGCGCCGCATAACTGATGGCATGAATCAGCAACGTGCCGCCAATCAACAGCAGCGCCATCCACACCAACAAATAGTGCGTGCGTACCCGACTACGCATATGGACGCAGTACCCTTAACCCAACATCTAACCAAACACCTGATGCCACATCTGTTCTCCATCGGCTGTCTGCCTACCATCGCAAGACGAGAATAGCAGAGCGATATTGTAACCGCAAAGACCGACCGTCAAGACGCGAAATCCGCTATACTGTTGACCAGTTTTTTGACCGGTGCAGTATCGGCTCAGTGCTGCCCAACATCGCAACAGACACGGCTTGTCGTGAGGAGTCCTGCGTGGCCCAGTATATCTATACCATGAACCAAGTCTCCAAGATGGTTCCGCCCAAGCGCGAGATCTTGAAGAATATTTCCCTGTCATTTTTCCCAGGCGCCAAAATCGGCGTGCTGGGTCTGAATGGCGCAGGTAAATCCACCTTGCTGCGCATCATGGCCGGCGTCGATAAAGATTTTAATGGTGAAGCACGTGCTCAACCGGGCATTAAAATCGGCTACTTGGAACAAGAGCCACCGCTCGACCTGACCAAAGACGTGCGTGGCAATGTCGAAGATGGCCTGCGCGAACCGCTGGATGCGTTGGCGCGCTTGGATGAAGTGTTTGCTGAATATGCCGCCGAAGATGCGGACTTTGACAAACTGGCCAAAGAGCAAGAAAAGCTCGAAGCCATCATTCAGGCGTGGGATGCCCACAACCTGAATAACCAGATGGAGCAAGCCGCCGATGCGCTGCGCCTGCCGCCGTGGGATGCTGACGTCAAGCTGCTGTCTGGTGGTGAAAAGCGCCGCGTCGCCCTGTGCCGCCTGCTGTTGTCCAAGCCCGACATGCTGCTACTCGACGAACCGACCAACCACTTGGACGCTGAATCGGTTGCTTGGCTAGAACGCTTCTTAAAAGACTTTGCCGGTACGATTGTGGCGATTACCCACGACCGTTATTTCTTGGATAACGTCGCCGAGTGGATCTTAGAACTCGACCGCGGTCATGGCATTCCATACCAAGGCAACTACACTGACTGGCTCGAACAAAAAACCGCTCGCCTAGAACTCGAAGGCAAGCAGGAAGAGTCATTTGCCAAAGCCTTGAAAAAAGAGCTGGAATGGGTGCGTAAAAACGCCAAAGGCCAGCAAGCCAAATCCAAAGCACGGATGGAGCGCTTTGAAGAGCTCAACTCGCGCGAGTTCCAACAGCGCAACGAAACTGCCGAAATCTACATCCCACCGGGTGAGCGTCTCGGCAATAAAGTGGTCGAAGTCACTGATATCAGCAAGTCGTTCGATGATCGCCTGCTGTACGAAAAGCTGACTTTTACCGTACCACCGTCGGCGATTGTCGGCATCGTTGGCCCGAACGGCGCGGGTAAAACCACGTTGTTCCGCATGATGACTGGCGAATTGCAACCGGATACCGGCTCAGTGGTGGTCGGTGACACGGTCAAAATCGCCTATATCGGACAGATGCGCGACACACTGGACAACAAGAAAACCGTCTGGGAAGAAGTGTCTGGTGGCCTAGACATCTTGCGGATCGGCGAATACGAAATCCCATCACGGGCGTATATTGGCCGCTTTAACTTCAAAGGCCAAGACCAACAAAAAACTGTCGGCTCGCTGTCCGGTGGTGAGCGTAACCGCTTGCAACTGGCCAAAATCCTACAGCAAGGCGCCAACGTCATCCTGCTCGACGAACCGTCGAACGACTTGGACGTCGAAACCCTACGTGCGCTTGAAGAAGCGATTCAGGTGTTCCCTGGTTGCGTGATGGTGGTGTCG
>JBAQKP010000159.1:0-2106 GCA_049301135.1 Moraxellaceae bacterium
GTGTACGGGTTAAAGTCTAAGCCGAGGGATTGTACAAACTGCTCTGCATGCGCTGCCCAGTCGATGTCAGGATAGGCCGACAAGTGCGCATTGTAGTTACCGACTGCACCGTTGATTTTGCCGAGCAGTTCGACGTGTTCAGTCTGCTTGATCTGACGGGCGAGACGATAGGCGACATTGGCCATTTCTTTGCCCAATGTAGTCGGGCTGGCAGTTTGTCCATGTGTACGCGACAACATCGGCTGATCGGCATGCTCGACGGCCAAGCGGCCAATCGCATCGCGCAGCTCGATCATGCTGTTCAGCAGTACTTGACGGCCATTTTTCAGCATCAAGGCGTGCGACAGGTTGTTAATATCTTCAGAAGTACAGGCAAAGTGAATAAACTCACCGGCGTCTTTTAACTCGGCAATGTTGGCAGTTTTTTCTTTTAAAAAATACTCGACGGCTTTGACATCGTGGTTGGTGGTGCGCTCAATTGTTTTGATCCGCTCAGCATCAACTTCAGAAAAATCACTGATGATTTGATCCAATGCTTGATTGGTTTCGGCAGAAAATGGCGCAATTTCGGTGATGGCTGGATGATTGGCCAGCGATTGTAACCAACGCACTTCCACCGCAACCCGTGCGGCAATCAGCCCAAATTCAGACAAAAATGGCCGCAGCGCGTCGCATTTACTGGCGTATCGGCCATCGAGTGGGGAGAGTGCAGTCAGGGTATTCATTCAAACAGGCCTATGGGATGGTGAAAATCTTGGGCTGCGATTATAGCAAAAAACCATTCACAAAAATCTTTTCGAGAAAGTCGCTATCTTGATCACACTAGCAAGCCACGATTATCCTGATAGACGCGCTTGAGTTGTGCATCAATCATCCGAATATTTGTGGCCTGTACCCCAAATTGTTGCGCCACGGTTGGCCATTGACTCAAGGCTTCTAGCACTTGCGCAATCACCTGTTGTGCGGCTGACCACTGGGCAAAGTTAGCGTGTTTGGCCAATTTTTGAATCGCTTTTAGGGGCGGCTGTTTGCCATATCCAGCAAAACTGGTCATATGTTCGTCGTACGCATTGGGGCTAAAGGTCACGTCATAAAACGGCGTGAGCCGCCAATCGCCTAGATCATTTTGTAAAAACGCCCAGTTTTTGCTGTGGTCGTCTTGGTTTAGCGCAAATAAATTAAACATCGCCCGCCGAAATACCGCTTGGCCAGCGGCCGGACTTTGGCACAATTGCTGTGCCAGTTTAATTAACGCCTCGTAATCCAGCGATGGCGCACGAAAATCCGCCGCCAACAGACCACACGCACTGTGCAAATGCTCACGACCACCGGCAGGCGTACAATCAAACCGCTGCTGTGCCAACCACACACGATTCGGACTGCTAGCGGACAACGCGGCGGGCACGGGCAGTAAGCAGCTTTCTGGAATCTCGATACCTGCCAGTGCCGCCAAACACAAATACGCCGCCTCGCACCGGCTTTCATCATGGCCGAGTGGAAAGTGCTCCGAGGTAAATTTGACCAGCCATGCACGATCACCAGTACGCTGTATTGTGCTGATCGGTGTGCTGGCATTGAGTGGTGTACCGAGTGAAGCCACCGCATAAATCAAAGCTTTGGGTCGTGCGCCGCCCGAACTGCCGACGGCAGCCAGTTGTGCGAGTACCCGATCCGTCTGGCCATCGAACACCGATTGCGCGGAGCGGCCGAGCATTGCCAAGTCGGTTTGAGTGGTGGCGTGACCGTCAGCACGATCCCAGATGGGGCGATAGCGCAATGCCCCCATACCAGAGTCACCGACATACGATAGTCGATCCATCGCGGTGAGTTGCTGCGGCAACCCACCTTGCTGCCGAAATACCCGATCCATCAATAACGTGCCCCAACCGTCGGGCAGTGAATCGGCAAACACCCCGTGTAAGCCCTGATGCGGTTGGGCGGCGGCCAATTGCAAACTGTGATTAAACGCCAGCTTGAACGGCGACAGGGACGCATAACGTGCAACATAGTCTGCATCATACTGAAAATATACGCCGGTTCGGTTTTGTGCCATTTCGCCGACCAATACTTCACGCGCATCACTCAGGCGACGATACACCTGTAAGC
>JBAQKP010000160.1:0-4028 GCA_049301135.1 Moraxellaceae bacterium
CAAACAGCGCGATGATGGCTCATCGCTGATCTATATCGACCGGCATTTATTGCACGAAGTCACCAGCCCACAAGCGTTCGAAGGACTGCAACTCGCAGGCCGCAAACCTTGGCGCTTATCCGCCAACGTCGCCACTCCCGACCATAACGTCCCGACCGATAAGGCCGAGCGGGCGCAAGGCATCGCAGGGATCAGTGATGCGACCTCGCGCATTCAGGTACAGACACTGGACGACAACTGCAAAACTTTTGACATTACCCAGTTTGACATCAACGACATCCGTCAGGGCATCGTGCATGTGGTCGGTCCTGAGCAAGGCTTGGTTTTGCCGGGGATGACTGTCGTGTGTGGTGATTCGCATACCGCAACCCATGGCGCACTCGGCTGTCTGGCGCATGGCATCGGCACATCCGAAGTCGAGCATGTGCTCGCGACCCAATGCCTCGTACAAAAAAAATCCAAAAACATGCTGGTTAAAGTCGACGGCAAACTCGGCGCGGGCGTGACTGCCAAAGACGTGGTGCTGGCGATTATTGGACAGATCGGTACAGCCGGTGGTACGGGCTACGCGATTGAATTTGGTGGTCAAGTGTTCCGCGACATGTCGATGGAAGGCCGTATGACCGTCTGCAATATGGCGATTGAAGCCGGTGCGCGGGTTGGTATGGTTGCGGTCGATCAGACCACGATTGACTACGTGCAAGGCCGTCCATTTGCCCCGACGGGCGAACAGTGGGCGCAAGCGGTGGCATACTGGCAGAGCCTACACAGTGACGCAGATGCGGTGTTTGATGCCGTGGTTGAGTTAGACGGCTCACAGATTGCTCCGCAAGTGTCGTGGGGTACATCGCCTGAGATGGTGATTCCAGTCACCGCAACCGTGCCGACATTGCAAGATGCCAAAGACGACGTACAGCGCGAAGCGTGGACACGTGCCTATAAGTACATGGGCTTGCAGGCTGGCCAAGCGCTGGCTGAGATTCAATTGGATCGGGTGTTTATCGGCTCATGTACCAACTCACGGATTGAAGACTTGCGTGATGCAGCGGCCGTGATTAAAGGCCGTAGCGTCGCGCCGACCATCAAACAAGCGATGGTGGTGGCCGGTTCTGGTCTGGTCAAACAACAAGCCGAAGCCGAAGGCTTAGACCAAGTGTTTTTGGCGGCGGGCTTTCAATGGCGTGAGCCGGGGTGCTCGATGTGTCTGGCGATGAATGCTGACAAGCTACAATCGGGCGAGCACTGCGCATCGACCTCAAATCGTAATTTTGAAGGTCGTCAGGGCAATGGCGGGCGCACGCATTTGGTCAGTCCAGCAATGGCGGCGGCGGCAGCGTTGGCTGGTCATTTTGTTGATGTTCGGACATTTTAAGGAGCTCACCATGAAACCGTATACCCGTGAAGTGGGCTTGGTTGTGCCGTTGGATCGTGCCAATGTCGATACCGATCAGATCATTCCCAAGCAGTTTTTGAAGTCGATCAAACGCACTGGTTTTGGTGCCAATTTGTTTGATGAATGGCGTTATCTGGATGAAGGTTATCTGGGACTGGACAACAGCAAGCGCCCGCTGAATACCGAATTTGTGCTGAATCAGCCACAGTATCAAGGCGCGACGGTATTGCTGGCGCGTGAAAACTTCGGTTGTGGTTCGAGCCGTGAGCATGCGCCGTGGGCGTTGGAGGAATATGGCTTTCGCACGGTGATCGCGCCGAGCTTTGCCGATATTTTCTTTAACAACTGCTTTAAAAATGGCATGTTGCCGGTGGTGCTGACCGATGCCGAAGTGGAAATTTTGTTCCAAGAAGCTGCGGCAACGCCAGACTATCGTTTGACTATCGATCTGGCCAGCCAGCAGGTGATCAGGCCAAACGGTGAAACGTTTAGCTTTAGTGTGGATGCATTCCGTCAGCATTGTCTGCTCAATGGTTTGGATGATATCGGGCTGACCTTGCAGGATGCCGATGCGATTCGGGCATTTGAGGCCAAAACCCAAGCGTCGCGGCCTTGGGTATACAGCAGCTTGAACGGCTAAAGCAAAGCGCTACGCTTGAGGTGACAGCCGTCTAATATCGCGTATACTGCGACTGACAAACTTCCGACCGTCACATCGATTCAGATGATCGGCGGTGGAGGCAAGGAGGAGCAGCTATGCGCCAGATCAGATTGGGATCGGCGGTGATACTCAGTGTGGCAGCAGTCGGTCTAGCAGGATTGTTCGGTTGTAGCAGTCAGCACACGCAACTACAAGCCATGACGACCTTGAGTGAGCGCGCGCCAAGCACATTACTCAATGGCTGGCGCAGCCCGAATGAGCAGCATTTGGCGACCGTGCATTGTGCAGGCGGCCTGCAGTGTCGCTTTGTGGCGCTGAATGAAACGCGCTTGTTGGATGAGTCGTCTGGCTTGCCGACCGAAGCTGCTCAGAAGGCGGCAGTGTTTCGCTATGAGGCGATGAGTCAGCAATCGCACGCGCTGTATCATTTGGCGGTGGCTGAAGGTCTGCATGAGTTACGGCTACAGTTTTATCCGGTCACGTTAGAACGGGCAGAGCAGTTCAGTGTGATCCATCAGTTTAAAGCGGGTCATGACTATCTGTTGCACCTGTTTCGTGACCGCCAAACTGCACCCACCAGCCTGCTGGCAATGGCTGCACCGGATCCGCTGTGTGTGGATTTAACCGAAAATAAACGGGTGGTGCGGCGTTTTTGTCGGCCATTTGATCCTGAGACTGGGTTAGGCGAGTTTATTGAAACCAAGCTGCCACAAGGCGCGGGTTAGTGTTTGATTTTTTAGTACGATTTTGGAAGTGTTTACATGTCAAAACAGATTTTAATCCTCGCCGGTGATGGCATCGGTCCTGAGATCATGGGCGCGGCAGAGCAAGTGCTGGCTGCGGTCAATCAACAGTTTAACCTTGATCTGGCATGGTCGCATGGCTTGCTGGGTGGTTGTTCGATTGATGCATTTGGTGTGCCGTTAGCCGATGAAACACTAGCCACAGCGCGGGCAGCGGATGCGATTTTGCTGGGTGCGGTCGGTGGCTATAAGTGGGACACGATTGAGCGGTCAATTCGGCCTGAGCGCGGGTTACTAAAGATCCGCAGTGAGCTGAATCTATTTGCCAATTTGCGTCCGGCGATTTTGTACCCACAACTGGCCGATGCGTCGAGCCTCAAGCCTGAGATCGTGGCGGGCTTGGATATTTTGATCGTGCGGGAGCTGACTGGCGGGATTTATTTTGGTCAGCCGCGTGGTATTCGCACATTAGACAACGGCGAGAAAGAAGGTTTTAACACCGACGTATACCGCGAAAGCGAGATTAAGCGGATTGCGCGGGTGGCGTTTGAGATGGCGCGGTTGCGCGGCAGTAAAGTCTGTTCGGTCGATAAGGCCAACGTGCTAGAAGTGACTGAGCTGTGGAAGCAGGTGGTGACTGAGCTGCAACAAGCTGAATATCCTGATATTGCGTTGTCGCATATGTATGTCGATAACGCGGCGATGCAGTTGGTCAAAGCACCGAAGCAGTTTGATGTGATTGTGACCGGTAATTTGTTCGGTGATATTTTGTCGGATGAAGCGTCGATGTTGACCGGTTCGATTGGGATGTTGCCGTCGGCGAGTTTGGACGAAGACGGCAAGGGCATGTATGAGCCGTGTCATGGCAGTGCGCCGGACATCGCGGGTCAGAATATCGCCAATCCGCTGGCGACGATTTTGTCAGTGGCGATGATGCTGCGCTATACCTTTAAGCAGGAAGCGGCGGCGAAGGCCATCGAAGATGCGGTCGGGCGGGTGCTGGATCAGGGCTTGCGTACTGGCGATATTATGTCAGCGGGCATGACCAAAGTCGGCACAAAAGAGATGGGCGAAGCTGTTGTAAAAGCGTTGGGTTAAAGATGGGTGATTTAGCGCGGCAATATTTTAATGGCCGCGTTAAATTCTGCTATGGAGATCATGTGAGAAATATCGCGAATATTGCCAATATTTAGAATGTACGGCGAGGAGTCGTTTATGCCTATATCAAGCG
>JBAQKP010000161.1:0-10368 GCA_049301135.1 Moraxellaceae bacterium
GGGTGCGGTGGCGTTGATCTTTGGTTTGATCGGGGTCTGGCTTGAGGTTATTCCGCTGGGTCTGGTGCATGCAGTCCCCGATCGACTATTTGGCATCATGCGCAATGATACGCTGCTGGCGATTCCGTTTTTTACCCTGATGGGGCTGATTTTAGAGCGCAGTGGTATCGCCGAACAACTGCTGTCCTCGATGGGTCGAGCGCTAGGACGGGTGCGCGGTGGGCTGGCACTGTCGGTGGTGTTGGTCGGCAGTTTGCTCGCCGCGACCACGGGTGTAGTGGCAGCAAGTGTGATGACGATGGGGCTGATCGCGCTGCCGATTATGCTGCGGCAAGGCTACTCGCCTGCGCTGTCGAGTGGTGTGATCATGGCGTCTGGTACGCTGGCACAGATTATACCGCCGTCGCTGGTGCTGATTGTATTGGCTGATACGCTGGGTGCACCGGTTGGCGATATGTTTATCGGCGCAATATTGCCCAGTTTGCTGCTGATTGGTTTGTTTTTAGGGTTTATCTTGGTCAGTGCTTGGGCGAAGCCGAGTCTGTTTCCGGTCATGCCGCAACAGCCCGAGCCGATTGCATGGGGCAATATCATCAGCAGTATGGCACCCGCCTTATTATTGATTCTATTGGTGTTGGGCTCGATTTTTATTGGCGTGGCGACACCGACTGAGGCCGGTGCGATTGGTGCGGTGTGTGCGATGATTTTAGCGTTGGTCAAACGCCGATTGAATCGCGGCAACCTGAGTGACGCGCTGCAACAGACTGCCCGCCTGACCTGTTTTGTAATGTTTATTTTGATTGGCTCCAGTTTATTTGGGCTGGTATTTCGAGCATTGGGCGGTGATTTATGGGTGGTTGATTTGTTTAATCAATTGCCCGGTGGGGTAATCGGCTTTTTGTTGGTGGTCAATTTGATCATCTTTATTTTGGGCTGTTTCCTCGATTTTTTTGAAATTGTGTTTATCGTGGTGCCATTGCTGGTGCCATTGATGCATCAGTTTGGCCTGTCGCCGGTGTGGTTTGGCATTATATTGGCGATGAATTTACAGACTTCTTTTTTAACACCGCCATTTGGCTTTTCGTTGTTTTATCTCAAAAGCGTCGCGCCCAGCAGCTTGCCACTGAGTGCGCTGTATCTTGGTGTTATTCCATTTATTATCATTCAATTGCTGATGGTGCTGATCTTGATCCAATTTCCACAACTGGTCTGGGTTAAAAAAACTAGTGATTTGTTGGTGGATACAGCACCCGCGCAGTTGCAACAAGATGACGGCACAGGCAACGCCGATGCGATCCGTCTTATGCTGCAAATCGCCGAAGAACAGCGCGTCACCGCAACCCCATCTTTACCACAAGGAAATCCCTGATGAAACGTCGTGACCTACTGACCCAATTGGCTGCGGTTTCGGCGGTGGCAAGTTTGCCTTCGGTCAGCGCATGGGCAAGCCCGCAGCAAAACACCGTAACCCGTGCTGCACCGAGTATCGGGCAACAACGTGTGCAGTGGCGCATGGCATCGAGCTTTCCAAAAAGCTTGGACGCGATCTATGGTGCGGGCGAAATGATGGCCAAACGGGTCGCGCAACTGACCGATGGACGCTTTCAGATTCGGGTGTTTGCCGCCGGTGAACTGATTCCGGCGCTACAAGTATTCGATGCGGTACAACAAGGTACGATTCAGTGCGGACATAGCGCCAGTTATTATTATGTCGGCAAAAATCGGGCGTTTGCGTTTGAAACCTGTTTGCCATTTGGTCTGACTGCACGTCAACAAGTCGCATGGTATAGCGTCGGCGGTGGACGTGAGCTGATCCAAGATTTTTTAAAACCGTATGGCGTGACCAGCTTTGCCGGTGGCAATACCGGCGCACAAATGGGCGGCTGGTTTCGCAAACCGATCAACAGCTTAAGTGAGCTACAAGGTCTAAAAATACGCATACCCGGTATCGGGGGCGAAATCCTGTCACGCATGGGCGCAATCCCGCAAACCATCGGCGGCGGGGATATTTATCCGGCGTTAGAGCGTGGCACGATTGATGCTGCGGAGTGGGTCGGGCCCTATGATGATGAAAAAATGGGCTTTTATAAAGTCGCCCCATATTACTACTTCCCAGGTTGGTGGGAAGCAGGCCCGCAACTGAGTTTTTATGTCAACCAAGCCGAGTTTCAAAAACTGCCAAAAGCCTATCAAGCGGCGTTTGAAGTGGCTGCCAATGAAGCCTCGACGTGGATGCTGGCGACCTATGATGCCAAAAATCCACTGGCCTTGACCCGCTTACTCAATCAACACCAGATCAAGCTGATGGCGTATCCGGATGATTTACTCAAAAAAGCGCATCAGACAGCCTTCGCGTTTTATGAAGAACAAGCCGCCAGTAATCCGGCGTTTGCCAAACTATACCGCTCGTGGCAGCCATTTCGACGGTTACAAGGCGGTTGGTTTAATCTGGCTGAGACCTCACTGGAAAACTTTATGTATAAACGGGCGCTGCGCTAAAGGGTAGGCTCAGTCCACGTCTAGTCCATGTCATCGCTGAGCGTCACAACTGCCCAGACACGCCAGACCCACTCATCAGTTTGTAGCGGACTGGTCTGGGCAGCACCAAAACGACTGGCTGGGACAAACCAGAGCGTTTGGCCTTCTAAGTTCAGCCGCTGGCGCAGGCACAAGCCACCGTCGATCAGCCGAACCGCCTGATCACCATCCGTGAGATCAGCCGCTTGGCACGGGCTGACCTGCACATGTAGCCATGTGGCAGAGAGCGGGCTTTCCCAACGGCCAACCGGCAGCCGAAACACCAGTGTTGCTTGGGCATGTAGCGCAGGCATATGACCAATCGCAGATGGCCTATCGCTCGCCGCAGACGCTGGGTCAGCAGGAGGCCGATCATAAATCGGTAAAATCGGCACACGCACCGCGTTCGGCGCTTGTAGCACGGTAAATTTGACCCGACTCGGCACGGTTCGCGACTGGCCATCCCGCAAGCCCAACACCTGTGCCAAACGATGCGATTGCCACTCGTTGGGGCGGGCGCTACCCTGCTCCCACTGCTGGATCTTCAGGGTATCAACATGCAGCAATGCGGCCAATTCACGTCGTTCGAGTCGGCGCTGTTGACGCGCGCGGCGCAGTTGCAGCGGCGATAAGCCGACTACAGGCTCAGTCACTTCGGCTAAACCCGCCTCAGCAGTCGCTGGCACAGGGATTGATGGCGTAACAGTCAGGGGGCTGGACTCAAGCCGGATCAAATCTGTATGTTGCGCCCAATCAATCGATAATTCTGGCGTGGAATCTGGCGTTGAATCGGTCTCGGATAGCGCAAAGTCGGCCACGCGCTGACCCAGCAACTGGCTTGCAGGGGTGAATCGCGGCGTGCCGACTTGCTGATGATAAAATAAATCAGGCCGCAAATCGCTGGGCTGGCAATTCAGCAAGCTGGCCAATTTGGGCAACCAGCGCGTATCTGGCCGATGCCGTCCGGTCTCCCATTGTGCAATCGCAGGGCCGCTAATCCCCAAACGCTCGGCCAAGGCTTTTTGCGATAACCCAGCTTGCTTACGCAATTGGCGCAGGCGCTCGGCCAGCAGATCATCGGTGAGGCCGGTATTATCCAAACGCTGATTCATGAATACTCGCCATGATGACATCGGTTCAGTGAGGTGGCTAAAATTAGCACACCATGCCGCTGTACAACAGTAAATCAGTCAGACAGAGCACTGAGTTTTCGTCAGTGAACTTGACTATTCTGGCAGATAGTAATAATTGCTGACACGGTATTGCTGATCTAGAACCAATAACACCTGCTGATAACGACCAGCAAACATCAGCACCTTATCTTCAGGGCGAATCTCAGCTTGTTGGTCAGAGGATAAGCTTTTGATTGCCTCTGTCGGCTGACTCACGCTTAGGTTTTGCGAACGGATCGGCTGCAAATGACTGCTTAACACACAAGGTGCAGACTGCTGTTGAATCATTTCAATCTGTTGTAAACGCTCTTGCATCGACAGATCGGCACGGAAGCGATTAATCTGTGTTGGATCAACACTCGGGAGCGGCTGTTGTGCTCGTTGATACCATGCAGCTGGGCAAGGGGCAGCCAGTCCGAGCGTATCATCGTACCAAATCACCAGCGAGCGCTGATCGTAAGCTTGATACATGCCGTAACCAAACGCAGCAAGCTGAATCAGAATAATCAGCGATAAGTCTAATACTCGCTCACGCAGCGATTTTTTAGGGTTATACACCACAAATGTGAGTGCTGGGCCTAGGATTAAATCTACGCCAACCAGCAGCCACAGCACTTGAATACCGCCATCTGACCAAAACAGCCATGCGGGATACCACATCAGCAACAAGGCAAAGCCAACCAGCACCAGCAGCAGCGAAAATAGCAGGTGAATTCCTGTGGCTTGAAATTTAGCGCGCACGGCATTTTTATCCATCATGAAACCGCAATCCTGAATGAGTCCAAAGACACGTAAGCCCGCCACAGCGAGCCGAACGAATCCAGTGGTTATCTTAAGCAAAAATAGAAAAGACTCAAGGGAATAACGATGCTTGTCTGGGAAGAATATTAAAAAATAAGTTATTTGACTGAAATTGGGTGGCAACCCCACCAGCAGTGCTTCGGCACACACCAAACTTGCTACCGTTGCTACCTTCCGGTCCTGGCGGGGTTTACAAGTTGACATTGCGAAGTAACCGGCGGGGTCACCATTGCAGCAGCAAGTATAGTCAGTTGATTTGATATTGCAAGTAAATGACGCCCAAAAAACCACAGCCGCACATTTTATACCCAAAAGCATCACCTGTTTAGCGCGCAGCTATGATTTAATATCGTCTGACCTCCGATTCGAAGTAGTCCAACCCCATCGCCATGAATGCGCCCTGCTCGACCGACTATTTTTCTGACGTTGCCTCACCGCTTGGCATACTGCGTATCCACCATGATGGTCATACGATTTTTGCACTGGACTACACCGTGAATGATCAGGCGCTGAATAGCGTGGCGACGCGGCTGCCGCTGGCGTGGCAACAGGTGTTTATTGATTATTTTGCTGGCGAACTCGATGCGCTATTGGCGCTGCCAGTCACGCTAAAACAGGGAACAATATTCCAGCAACAGGTTTGGCTGGCACTACGCCAGATTCCAGCCGGTCAAACGTACACCTATAAACAACTGGCGCAGGCGATTGGACGGCCACAGGCGGTACGGGCAGTCGGCCAAGCGCTCTCCAAAAACCCCATCAGCATCGTATTGCCCTGCCATCGCGTGATCCTGCAATCTGGCGCTTTGGGCGGTTATGCGGGCAGCAGCGATCTTGGCCAGACGCGCAAGCAGTTTTTGTTGTGGCATGAGTGTGGCTTTGGTGCACATCGCACACCATCCTGCCCACCGCAAGAGCTTGCCAAGCAGGCGAAAACCAAACACAAAGCGGCTTACGCCAACACATCCATATCTTAATCGTCGAGGATCAGAGTCGATGCCGCACAATCAACCGATTGATCAAACACATTACAGTCTCGCAACTCAGTTGAGTGTGCAGCATGGTCTACTCAAATCAACTTTTGATTACAGCGACAATAGCCACACCCACGCACAAGGCTTTTTTCACCCGTGGCGTTTACCGCAACGACAAGGCAGCCATGTGTTGTCGTGGCTGATGACCCGTCAACCGGCGCAATGGCCAATTTGGCAAGACAATCCGCCGCTAACGGACCTGCCCAGCATTCGACCCGATGCAGATTTAAACGATTGGAAAATCTGGTTTATTGGCCATGTGACCTGCTTGATTCAAATCGGCAAATATAATTTTTTAACCGATCCGGTCTGGGCGATGCGCGCCAGTCCAGTGGGTTTTGCAGGGCCTAAGCGTGTGCGACCGGCTGGGCTGGCACTGGAGCAACTGCCCAAAATTGATGCGGTGTTACTGAGCCATAACCACTATGATCATATGGATTTGGCCGCGTTAAACTGGCTGCATCAACGTGATCAGATGCCAATTTATACCGGTCTTGCCAACGCGCAATATCTGCCGCAAAGTATGCATGTGATCGAGATGGACTGGTGGGATCAAGTGTCACTGCCAAACGCGCCAGAGGTTCAGATTGTATTTACCCCTGCGCAGCATTTTTCGGGGCGTGGTCTGCGCGATGGCAACCAAGCCTTATGGGGCGGGCTGTCAATTATCACGCCAGACGATCACTTGTTTTTTGCCGGTGATACGGGTTATAGCCAACACTTTAGCGAGATTAAACACCGCTTGGGCGCACCGCGTTTGGCATTATTACCAATTGGGGCATATGAACCGCGTGCGATCATGCGGGCGATGCACATGAATCCCGCCGATGCCGTGCAAGCGCATCTTGACCTCACGGCCAAGCGTTCACTGGCCATTCACTACCGTACCTTTCAACTGACTGACGAAGCCATGAACCAGCCTTTACTGGATCTGGCGACTGCTTTAACAGAACAGCAACTGCCTGCCGATTGCTTCTACACACCCATTGAAGGTCAGATGGTCGTGGTTTAGCCTTTACCTGTGTCAGCCAGATTGCATCTGCTTGAAAAAGTGCATAGGCTGATTTGATTTCTGCATGCTTTGGACAATCCTCATGAACCTCTCTCGTTTGACCCTGCTGAGTCTATGCTGCATGCTCGGCGCGAGTGTCGTAAGCCACGCTGCTGTGCCGATTGAACGACGCGCCTTGAGCAACTCCAGCGCCAATAGCACCAGCGCAAACAACCCAGCCGTCGCACCAACTGCCTCACTCCCAATTGCACCGCTACTTGAACCCAGCCAGCCCAGCATGCTGTGGCAACTGACCGAACAAGTGCAGCAACTGCAAGAAGAAGTGCGCCGCCTGCGTGGCAACAACGAAAGCCAAGAGCAAAAAATCGAAACGCTGGAAAAAGAGCTTCAGTCAAGATTTATTGACTTTGACCAACGGCTCGAACAATTGCAAGAGCAACTGCGCAGCACACAAGCCGAGACAGCGCCAGACAGCGCGACAACGGATACGGCAACTGATAGCTCTAGCACAGCAGCAGAGAACAGTAGTAGCAGTATCACTGCACCGCCGCCACTCAAACCCGCCCAACCGAACAACACCGCCGCAAGCCGCCAACCCGCCAGCACCTCAGCGGCCGAACAAAAAGCCTATATCGGCGCGTATGATGCTTATAAAGCCGGTGGCACCCAAAAGGCGATTATCGCCATGCAGCAGTTTATGCGCGATTATCCGAACAGCGTGTATATCCCAAATGCGCACTACTGGCTGGGTGAGTTTTATTTGGCACTGACCCCACCAAATTTTGCTGAGGCACAAAAAACCTTTAACGTGGTGTTATCGGCCTACCCGAAAAGCGCACGCGCCGCTGCCGCGATTTATCGCTTGGCCAGCATCGCCGAGCTTGAACAGCGCCCAAATGAAGCCACCCGCCTGATGAATATCTTGCGCAATGACTATCCTGACAGCGCTGAATCTGGTTATGCCCAAGAGTTCCTGCGCAAACGCAGCAACTAATGGAGCAACGCATCACACCGATTGAGCAGTCTAGACCCTGACCATCGGTGAACTTATTCACGCTAAACAACTGATCGACCGACAAATTTACACAAAAATCGCCAGAGAGCTGCATGATTGACCGGCAGCTTCTGAGCGATACTACAGCCACTAAACAGCCACTTGGATGATCCACACAATGTCAAACCAACTGAACAAAGCCGCTGCTTTAAGTCTTGCCGCCCTGCTTGGGACAAGCATGGCACACGCCGAACATCCACATCCACCGGCGGAGCGTGGCATGGTCAATCTCCAGACCGAAGTCAGCCGTGAAGTGCAAAACGACGAAATGCGTGCAACGCTCTATACCGAACAAAGCAACAAAAACCCGACCACACTGGCCAATCAAATCAGCCAAACGATCAACACCGCGATGACTGCGGCCAAACGCTATCCGAATGTCAGCGTCAAAACCGTTGGACAAAACACCTATCCGATTTATGACGACAAAAACCGCCTGACCACATGGCGCTCACGCTCCGAAATCGAACTGAAAAGCACCGATTTTCGCGCAATGAGCGAGCTGATGGCGCAACTGCAAGAGCAACTACAACTCGGTGGGGTGAGCTTTAATGTCTCTACCCAGCAACGCAAGACGGTCGAAAACGAACTCTTGACCGAACTGACCCAAGCCTTTAAACAACGCGCCACGATCCTGCAAACCGCGTGGGGTTCGTCGGGCTATGAGTTGGTCAGCCTGAACATTAACACCGAAATGCCACCACAATATCCCCAGCCGATGATGATGGCGCGTGGCAGTGCCGATATGATGGAAAGTAAAGTCGCGGCACAAAGTGTTGAAGCCGGTAACAGCCGCATTCAAATTTCGGCCAATGGTACGGTACAACTCAAACCGTAAGCGTTTTAATAACAATCCATTTAACAAAGCTAACTCAATCCTCCCCTAACCTTATCCCCTTTGGGAAAAAGGAACTCCCGCTACCCTTCGGGGAGAGGGCTGGGGTGAGGGGAATGCAAAAGGGCTTGATCACTCAAGCCCTGTTTTATTGTAAAAATCTAATGCATCAGATGGCATTACGCATAGGTTTGGTTCAGATACTTTAAAATGTCCTTCGACTCAAACATCTGTACGCCAGTATTCGGATCAACCAAATACGGCACTTGTAAACGCCCTTGCATCACTGGCAGTTCACGCTCACGTTTGCCACCTGTGACCGGCACATACTTGCCCGGCTTGAGGCGCAGAATCGCAGGGCCCATATCCTGCCAGCGCTCTTTGGCCACGTTGTGCAGCACATATGGGATCTCTAGCTCACAGAGCCGCTCACGCACCAAGCGACTAAATGGACTGGCATCGAAACTCCACAGATGCAACAGTTGTGCAGGTGCGGCTTTGCTGGCATTTCCTGCTTGTGCGTTGAGACCACGCATCAGACTCACACCACTGACCAGCGTCTGCAACACTGGCAGTTTTGGCATGCTTTGCCACGCTTTTGGGGTTTTGCCAGATTTACCATAATGCTGGAACAGATAGTCGATAATCGCCTGTGATTCCAATAACTGTGTGCCGGTATTCTCATCAATCAACAGCGGAAACTGCGCCTTACCCGCCAGACCCTCGGCAACCGGCCGAAAGCGTGTGCCGTTCTTCGGACATGGATAAATCTCCACGTCGAGATTCAGCAAGGTCACCACTTCACGCACCCGACGGCAATACGGACAGGCTTCCATATCAAACAGTTTGATCGGCAACGCCGGTTGTTTTGGGTTGGGCGTGCCCGACACGCCACGTCCGCCTTGTAACAGCGTTGCGGTGACTGACTGTAGGACTTTCAACTCATGCAGCATCTTGGATTTCCTTCATCGTTTACGGGATTATGTGACAGCATGACAGGGATTTACAGCAACGGCTGTTCAGACACCACGATGCCGTTGTTGTCGGCATACAGGTACAAGCCGGAATGCAAAGTCAGCCCGCCGAATTTAATCGTCACATCGACTTCACCCGCGCCTTGTCGGTTGCTTTTTTGCGGGATACAGGCCAACGCTTGCACGCCGAGATCCAGCGCGGCTAACGCATCGACATCACGTACACAGCCATAGATCACCACGCCTGCCCAGCCATGCTTGACCGCACTTTCGGCGATCATATCGCCCAGTAACGCACAGCGCATCGACGCGCCGCCATCGACCACCAACACCCGACCTTGACCGTCAGTCGCCAGCAGTTCTTTGACCCGTGAATTGTCCTCAAAGCATTTGACCGTCACGATCTGACCGCCAAATGCCTTGCGTCCACCAAAGTTCCGAAATGATTTGCCATCGAGTGACGGTGAACAGACTTGCAACTCTTTTTGCAAGTCTGGATGATCATCCAATAGATCACAGGTCACAAAGCTTACAACAGCAGTATCGACAACAGCAGGGTTGGTCATGCTACAGGCTCCAAAGTCAGCTCTAACATCGCGCGGTTAGAATAGCAGTGTGGCGAGTCTAGCGCAGCGATTGGTGAGGTCGCAACGTGTGCCATCGCCGCCGCCACCCGTGCCGCTTCAATCGGCCGATAATCCCACGTGTCCGGCACAATCGGTGCAACCAGTTGAAATGCCCGCTGCGCCAGCCCTTCACCCAGACGGCTATCCCGATGCTGCCCCATCAATAACGACGGCTGAAACACCGACAACCGCTCAAATGCCAACGCTGCTACATCGCGCTCTAGCTCACCTTTAACCCGATTATAAAAAATCCGTGACTTCGGATTAGCACCGGTCGCTGACAGCAGTAAAAAATGCGCAACCCCCGCCGCTTTACAAGCTTCGGCAAAACTCAGGTTATAGC
>JBAQKP010000162.1:0-26017 GCA_049301135.1 Moraxellaceae bacterium
AAGGAAGTCGGTCAGGATGACCCGAAGGATGGACCGCCGTAGGACGCAAAGATGACGCACTTGGAGTGCCGAATCGTAAGGACGCAGCAACAGGACGTTGAATCGAGACCCGCCCTATCAGGATGATGTTTGGGCGGGTTTCTCTATTTTAAAAAAAGTATTTTGCAACCTATCACGCGCACTCAGACTCACAACACTTTTAACGGAATGACTCGGCCTGCTGCGCTTGCTCGACATAGCGCTGAATCCGATATACCAGCACATCGGCGTCTTGCCATTCATTCAGACGGATCAAAAACGACGGCTGTGCCGGATCGCGCATTTGCACACGAATACGGCCTTCTTCTTCGACCACATAATCAATATCACCCCACGCACAAGTCAAATTGGCGCGCGGGCGATTCGGATCTTGGTAGACCAAACCCTGATCGTCCAGCATGATTTTGGTGTCTTTGGCACGCGTGACATACGATGCCCAAGCAAACATCGCCAAAAAAATCGCCAGCAGCAGTAAATACTGATCATCCGCCAGTTCTTCTAGACTTAAAATCAGCACCATGATCGCTTGCCCGAGCAACAGCGGCAGTAGCGAAGCAGGTTTACGACTAAATGTTAACACCATGGCTAACCCAACTTGACGGAGTCTACACCTAATGTACCCAAGGCCAATACCGCTTGCGTGCGGTTCTGTACCCCGAGCTTTCTAAAAATCGCGGTCATATGCGCTTTGATGGTCGCTTCCGACACATTTAAATCATACGCGATTTGTTTGTTCAGTTGGCCTTCAGCCAACATTAATAAAACACGATATTGCTGCGGCGTGAGCTCACGCAGCCGTTCGGCCATGTCCAATTCATCGGCACGCATGACCGCCGCGCTGTGCGGCCATGGCGCTGACCATTCGTCACCGTCAAGCACGGTTTGAATGATCGAAATCATCTGATCCGGCGCGGCGGATTTGGTGATATACGCTGCTGCACCATGTGCCAAGGCACGCTGCATCACGGTCGGTTCTTCGTGTGCCGAAATCACAATCACCGGCAGTTCGGGGTATTGCGCTCGCACATGTACCAAGGCCGAAAAACCAGAGGCATCCGGCAAGTGTAGATCCAGCAGCAGCAGATCAGGCAGTGCGCTGTTGAGGGCGGTGTGTAACGCAAAAACCGAAGCAACACCGCGAACAGTGGCTTCGGTGAGTCCCTGACTGAGTGCACGAATCAGGGCATCGCGAAACAGTGGATGGTCATCCGTGACGAGTATGTTCATGCGTCTGAGGATAGACCTCAGCAATCAGATTGTCTACTACTGATGGGTCAGCCAAGGTGGAGATATCACCCAGCGTATCCAGTTCGTTGGCCGCAATTTTGCGTAGAATACGCCGCATGATTTTACCGGAGCGGGTCTTCGGCAAGCCTGGCGCCCAGTGAATCGCATCCGGTGTGGCAATTGGCCCAATTTCTTGCCGGACAAAGTCGCGTAGCTCTTTACGCAAGCCTTCGCTCGGCTCTACGCCAGCCTGCAACGTCACAAATACACAGATGCCTTGCCCTTTAAGATCATGCGGCATGCCGACCACCGCCGACTCAGCAACCGACTTGTGCGCCACCAAAGCGCTTTCGACTTCTGCTGTACCGAGGCGATGACCCGATACATTTAATACATCATCGACCCGACCGGTAATCCAGTAATCGCCATCGGCATCGCGTTTTGCGCCATCACCAGTGAAGTACATGCCTTTATAGGTCGAAAAATAGGTTTCGATAAAGCGCTGATGATCGCCGTACACGCTGCGCATTTGCCCCGGCCACGAGTCGAGCAACACCAGATTGCCTTCACATGCGCCGTCTAAAAACTTGCCTTCAGCATCGACAATTGCCGCTTGTACCCCGTACATCGGCCGCATCGCCGAACCGGGTTTCATATCGCCAGCGTTTGGAATCGGTGCAATCAAAATGCCGCCGGTCTCAGTCTGCCACCATGTATCGACAATCGGACAGCGCGACTCACCCACCACCCGATAGTACCAGTCCCACGCTTCAGGGTTGATCGGTTCACCGACTGAACCCAGCAAGCGCAAGCTGCTGCGATTGCTTTGCCGCACATAGTCGTCACCTTCACGCATCATCGCGCGAATCGCGGTCGGCGCGGTATACAAGATGGTCACGTCATGCTTATCGACGATTTGCCCGATGCGTGCCCACGTTGGGTATTGCGGTACGCCTTCGAACATCACACTACTGGAACCGTTTGACAATGCACCATACAGCAGATAGCTGTGGCCGGTAATCCAGCCCAGATCGGCAGTACACCAGTACACATCATTCGGCTTTAAATCAAATACTTCACGGAAGGTACTGGTCACATACACCAGATAACCGCCGGTGGTATGCAGCACGCCTTTGGGCTTGCCGGTACTGCCCGAGGTATACAGGATAAATAGCGGATCTTCGGCATTCATCACTTCGGCTGGACAATCATCGGACGCATCGGCAATCAGCTCGTGATACCAGCGATCACGGGTCTGATCCCAGTCGATTTGCCCGCCGGTACGATGCACCACGACCACGTCTTTAACGCACTGTGTGCCATTGATTTGGAGTGCCGCATCGACGTTGTCTTTCAGTGGAATATGCTTGCCACCACGCACGCCTTCATCAGCAGTAATCACCAGCGTCGAGCCACAATCGGCAATCCGACCGGCCAGCGCATCCGGCGAAAATCCGCCAAATACCACCGAATGCACCGCACCAATCCGCGTACAGGCCAGCATCGCAATCGCGGTTTCGGGAATCATCGGCATATAGATGGTGATGCGGTCGCCTTTTTTAGCACCCAGCGCTTTTAGGGCATTACTAAAACGGCAGACTTCATCATGTAGTTCACGGTACGAAATAATCTTGTGTTCGGCTGGATGATCGCCTTCCCAGATCAGGGCAGGCTTGTCCGGATGCGTGCGCAAATGCCGATCCAAACAGTTGGCCGAGACGTTCAGTTGGCCTTGTTCAAACCACTTAATCCGAAAGTCTTCAGCATGAAACGACACATCACGCACCGTGTCAAAAGGCGTAGTCCAGTCCACTGCCTGCGCTTTTTCGCGCCAATAGTCGGCGTTGTGCTGAATCGATTGTTGATAATTGTCTTGGTATTGCGCAGCGGTGAGGTTGGCTTGTGCCGCAAATTCAGGCGATGGCGTAAAGCGAGGTTGTGTCATGACAACGTCCTGTTTCGGTGTTTATAGCTTGGTTTGAGTATGTCGCGCCGTAGGGCGTCGGCTCAATTATGCTTTGGTCTAACGTCAATACAATAGCCAGATTGTCCTTTCCATCTCTACGACCAAAGCACAATGGGCAATCTCGACAAAATCTCGTTTGATGTTCAGCATGCACACATGCCAAGGAACGCATCATGTCAACAACAACACTCGCCCGTCACACGCTCTCGCTGCTCAGCGTCGGTATTTTATTGAGCCAAGCAGTCTACGCCAACCCAACACAAGCCAGTGCAGCAGACGAACTGGCACAACTGAAGCAACGAATTGCCCTGCTTGAACAGCGCCTCAATGCCTCTGCGCCAACAGTCACAGCAGTACCAACCACAACGACAGCCCCAGCGTCCAGTAACACAACAAACAATCCCAGCACACAAGGTTCCATGTGGAACATGGCGACAGCGCAGGCCACTCAGTTTAGCTACAAAGGCTATATTAAGCTTGACGCATTGGCCAGCCGCTACGATTCCGGCAGCTTGGCGACGGGCGATTTTGGCCGTGATTTTTATGCCCCAAGCAAAACACCGGTCGGCACTGCACCCGCTTCACAAAACTTCGATCTACATGCCAAACAAAGCCGCCTAATCCTCGGCACGCAAACTGCTCTCGATAACGGCAAATCAATCAATAGCCATATCGAACTGGACTTTATGGTCAACACCAAAGGCAACAAGCGCGTCTCAAATGGCTATGAGCCCGAGCTACGCCAAGCCTTCGTGCAATATGATCAGTGGTTGGCTGGTCAAGCGTGGTCAAATTTTATGGATGTGGCGGCCTTGCCGGATACACTGGATTTTGTCGGACCGACCGAAGGCACAGTGTTTAACCGGCAAGCCCAACTGCGCTACCAACACGGCAACTGGCGTGTGTCGATGGAAGGCCCCGAAACCACGCTAACCGACCTGAGTAAAGCCAGTATCGCCAGCGGTGCGGCACGGCTACCCGATCTGACTGCCCGCTACCAACACAACCTCGGTGCGTCTGGCTATTGGTCAGCAGCCCTGTTGCTACGCGAGCTACGCCACCAAGTCGGCAACACCACCGAAAATGAGACCGGTGCGGGGGTCAGTTTGTCTGGTCGTTATAACTTTAGCCCGCAAACCAACCTACGCGGCGCGCTGAATTATGGCGATGGGATTGGCCGTTATATCGGGCTAAATCTGGTCAATGACGCAGTGATTGATGCCAACGGCCAACTGCAACCGATTGAAGTGACGGCGGGATTTTTGGCATTTCAACATCAGTGGCAGCCGCGTTTACGCTCCAGTGTCGGTGTGTCATTTTTTCAGGCCGATCCCAGCAGCAACACGCCAGCGCTGGATCTGACCACCGACTCACGCTCCGCACACTTGAATCTAATTTATCAGTTACAGCCCAAGCTTGAAGTCGGCGCCGAACTGAGCCGCGCCGAGCGCACCCGCGACGATGGTGCAGAAGGCAGCATGAACAGGCTACAACTCTCGGCTAAATATAACTTTTAACAACAGTGTTATTCGCGATATGGACGACTTTGCCACCGTCCATATCGCTGCCGTCCTTGTCACTAGCGCACTTGTCACTGGCGCCCTTATGACTGCAAAGCCACGCCAATTATGCTAAAACAACTGCATGTTTTCTGTGCAGCAATCCAAAATGAAACTGCAACTGCATCACCAAATTTTCCTCGCCATTTTGCTCGGCGCAGTTTTGGGTAGTCTAACCAGTCCAGACGGGATACTGTTCGGCGTGCAAGTCATGCCGTTTTATAGCTTTTTGGGTGAGCTGTTCTTAAACGCCCTGAAGATGATCGTCATCCCATTAATCATGACCGCGATCATCTGCGGCATGCTTGGGGTGGGACAAGGCTCTGGGCTGGGCAAGCTGGGCTTAAAAACGGTTGGTTTTTATCTGGGCAGTACGCTGATTGCCGTGTTGGTCGGGCTACTGATGGTCAATCTACTCAGTCCTGGCGTGGTTGATGGTCAGCCCGCCAAGGAGCTGCTGGGCTTGGCCGCCAACACGACCGAGACACTGGCGAAAGTAGAGGGGCGCAGCAGCAGTGATTTTGCCCAGATTTTTTTGCAGTTGTTCCCGCCGAATCTGATTGATGCCGCAGCCAATAATCAGCTGCTGGGTCTGATTGTGTTTTCGCTGTTGTTTGGCTATTACCTACGCAGTATGGCAGGCAAGTCCGCCGATACCTTGCGCGATGTGATGTATGCCAGCCATGAGGTGATCATGCAGATCACCATGCTGATTATCCGCTTTGCGCCGATTGGGGTGTTTGGCTTGATTGCCGCCGTGGTGACCCGTACCGGCTACGACGCGATTGAGCCGCTAGCATGGTTTTTTCTGACGGTACTGTTGGCACTGGCAATCCATGCCTTTATCTTACTGCCTTTGGCGATTCGACTGATGGCACAACGCTCGCCGCTGCGCATGCTACAGGCCATGACACCTGCCCTACTTACGGCTTTTTCGTCAGCCAGTTCGGCGGCGAGTTTACCTTTGAATATGCAATGTATTCAGAATCGTGCCGGTGTTTCAAAGCGCGTCAGCAGTTTTGTTTTACCACTGGGCGCAACGGTCAATATGAACGGTACGGCACTGTACGAGTGTGTGGCTGTGGTATTTATTGCGCAAGCTTATGGCTTAGAGCTCTCGATTGCCACGCAGTTTTTGATTGTGTTGGCGGCAGTGTTGACCTCCATCGGTGTGGCCGCTGTGCCAGCCGCGTCGTTGGTGGCAATTACGTTGATCTTGGCGATGGTGGGACTGCCTGCTGAAGCGATTGGATTGATTTTGGTGACGGATCGCCTGTTAGACATGTGCCGAACCTCAGTGAATATCTGGGGCGATGCGGTCGGCGCGGTGGTGATTGCCCGCAGTGAAGGTGAAGCTCAGGTGTTAAGCCTGCCAGTTGACCAGATGGAAGCGCAGCAACAGGCCAACTCGACCGTATAATCCGCCCAACCGTATAATCCGCACAAAAAAAGGCCAGATTCAAAATCTGGCCTTCGCACCACTGGTTGAATTTGGTTTAGTCAGCGATGACCCACTCTGGCTCTTGCACATGGCGTGGGCCGGCGGCTTTGGCAAAAGTATGCTCCAACAAGTGATGCAGCTTATCAACCGCACCTTCGAGCGCCTGATCAATCGTGTCACCTTTGGCGGTCACAGCGACCGGCTTCATGCCAGCCGGACGTGCCTCAATCATACAATGCTTGTCATGCTCGCCATGTTTGGCGGCGTTGGCGTCGCTAAAATGCACCTCAAAATGGGTTATTCGATTACTTTGACGGTCGAACTCTTGTTCTAAACGAGTGCGGACATGTGAATTTAGGCGGGCGCTACCTTCGATATGATTGTCAGTACGAACCAAAATTTTCATGCTTACCATCCTTACGTGAACCGTTGCGGTAAGATGACTGTACCGAGAAATTGATGTTAAGTTCTGTAAACTTTATATTGTTATTTGTAATTGTTAATTTTTATATGCGATATTCAGCGGTTTTTTTATTTTTACACGCAGATAACAGAAGCCTGTTGATTCACTACATAACGTTTGCTGAGCGATACCCCGCCATTTCATAAACCTAAGTCAATCCTCCCCTTGCGCCGTATACGGCTCATCCTTTGAAAAGGAGGGAACTCCCCCTTTCTTAAACGGGTGAGCGGCATTGCAGCGCAAGGGGGATTTGGATAGATCTGCTGATTTCGGTGCAATAAGCTTACACCACGATTTCGGCCAAATTGCCTTTTTGCTCCAGCCATTGCTTACGATCCGCTGAGCGTTTTTTGGCCAGCAATTTGTCCAGTAGCGCGTTGGTATGCTGCAAATCATCCATGTCCAATTGCACCAGACGACGCGTATCTGGATCCATGGTGGTTTCGCGCAGTTGCAGCGCGTTCATTTCACCCAAGCCTTTAAAGCGGGTGATCTGCGGATTTTTACCTTTGATTTTTTTTAGCACGGTCGCCAGTTCATCATCGTCAAGCGCGTAATACACCTCTTTACCGGCGTCGATGCGATACAGTGGTGGCATCGCCACAAACAAATGCCCCTGCTCGATCAGACTGGGAAAATGCTTCACAAACAACGCACACAGCAAGGTCGCAATATGCAGCCCATCTGAGTCGGCATCGGCGAGAATACAGACTTTGCCATAACGCAACTCGGACAGGTCGTCACTACCAGGGTCAACACCGATGGCGATCGCGATGTCATGCACCTCTTGCGAGGCCAGTACTTCGTCAGCCGACACTTCCCACGTGTTCAGGATCTTACCGCGTAACGGCATGATCGCCTGAAAATTACGGTTACGCGCTTGCTTGGCACTGCCGCCCGCCGAATCGCCTTCGACCAAAAACAGTTCGGTTTCTTCACGGGTATTGCCAGCGCAATCGGCCAACTTACCCGGTAAGGCAGGGCCTGAAACAACCTTTTTGCGTTCGACTTTTTTGGCGGCCTTTAAGCGGCGACCAGCGCGGGCAATCGCCATTTCGGCCAGTTGCGTGCCGATGTCGGCGTGTTGATTCAGCCATAGGCTAAACGCATCTTTAGCCATGCTTTGCACCAACGGCGCGGCTTCACGGCTGGACAGACGCTCTTTGGTTTGGCCGGAAAACTGCGGCTCTTGAAACTTCAGCGACAGGATAAAATTTACCCCGTCCCATACATCGTCGGCGGACAGTTTCAGATTACGCGGCAACAGATTGCGCAATTCACAAAACTCGCGCAGCGCCTCCGTCGTGCCAGTGCGTAGGCCATTCACATGCGTGCCGCCTTGCGCGGTCGGGATCAGATTGACATAGCTTTCTTGCACGCTATCGCCGGACTCAACTGACCAACACAAAGCAAACTCGACTGCTGCCCGCTCTAGCTTGGCGGTGGCGGTAAACGGTTGTAGCGGCAAGGTGTCGCGGCCTTGTAGCTCATCGCTGAGATAATCGACCAGACCATTTTCAAATTGCCAAACGATTTTTTCGCCGCTTTCTTCATCGGTAAAGCTGACCTTTAAACCGGCGGCCAGTACTGCTTTGGCTTTCAGATTGTGCTTGAGCGCTTTGGTAGCAAATTTGGCACTGTCAAAATACTTGGCATCTGGCCAAAAGCGCACCACTGTGCCGCTTTGACGTTTGGGGAAGCCTTCTTTGACCTCCAGTTCGGTCGCCCGTTCACCGTTGGCAAAGCCCATCTGGTACTGACTGCCGCCACGCAACACGGTCACATCAACCTTGTGTGATAGTGCATTGACCACCGAAATCCCCACCCCGTGCAGACCACCGGAAAACTGATAGTTATCCGTGGAAAATTTGCCGCCTGCATGTAGCTTGGTCAGGATAATTTCAATGCCGCTTTGACCGTATTCAGGGTGAATATCCACTGGCATACCGCGTCCATTGTCTTGCACCGACAGCGAACCATCACGGTACAAGATCACATCGACCTGATCGGCATGACCAGCCAGCGCTTCATCGACCGCGTTGTCGATCACCTCTTGCGCCAAGTGATTCGGCCGAGTGGTATCGGTATACATGCCCGGCCGTCGGCGTACCGGATCAAGGCCGGACAAGACTTCAAGAGACTGGGCGGTATACTGGGTCACAATATTTTTCCTTTTAGCAATCAATCAACAAGCAAGTAATCCGTCGTTAGACAGCCGTTCGGCCATCAACACGCAGGAAATAAAAAGTCCAACATCAGCGGAATTTTGTCCGCCATATCATGCATAAAATGATCACCGTTGGGCTCAATGATCATCGGGCATTGTGCGCCATCTTGCGCGTAGTACGCGGCCGCAACTCGATGATCCAGCACCTCATCGCCTTCTTTGAGCAACACCAAAATATTGGCCGGATGTTGCGGCACAAGCTCAAACAGGCCACGCAACTGCTCTAAATGCTCACGCTGTACCGCCCAACCGCCTTCAGTGACATGCCCAACCAGATCCATCGGATCAAACGGCTGAAAGTAGCGCATAAAGCTCTCAAAGGGTCGCACAGATGGATTGACCAGCACAGCCCTCACGCCATGTTGTGCGACACACGCCGTCGCAAAAAACCCACCCAGCGAACTGCCAACCACCGCCGTCTGTGGGTCTTGCGCAATCAAATCCGCCAACAGTGCCATCACTTTCTCAGGCGGTTGATTTAAATCGGGACGTTGTACCAGAATCTCAGGCCGATGCGCCGCGCACCAGTCTTGCAGCATACGACCTTTGACGGATTGTGCATCGCTGTTAAAGCCGTGAATATAAATCAACTGCATGACATGGACTCTCACTGATCAGGCTGGTGCGGATGCCGTCGATTATACGGCAAGCACCGCGCACGACTAGCCCATACCGTGTGAATCGATCAGATCCGTTCATTTGATCAGTCGCGCACCATCTCAGTGCATTGCAGTCAAAAAACCGCACAATCTGGCGCATGATGCGATTTTGTCAGACAGATTTGCCTGTTATCTGAGCAGGTTTGCTTTATACCTTGCTCAAGGATTAATCGTATCTATAGGGAACTGAACAGTGCAACTGAGCATTTTTGCTATTACGCTCTGTGAAGTATTCTGTTACATGTACAGTTGATTAGGGTTGTTACCAAGGATTTGATTATGCCAAGTCTGACACCGTTGCACGAGCCATATTGCACCATTCAACAAGCACCACCGACACAAGGTGACTTGTTGGAGGGTTTTGCACAGCTTGCGACCAGTAGCATCTATGGCGTCACCGAGATTGTGCAAGCGATTCATCGCGAGATTGTGTTGCGCCCGCTGGGTCTGCACACCGCAAAACATCAAGCGCTGTGGAACAAAGGCATCACGGGTCATCTGTATGGGCTGATCAAAAAAGTCATGTTGCGCTCAGGTCGTGGCGTGGCCTTAAGCCTGCGTACCGTGAATAAAATGACCCCTGAAAGCAAACGCCGTCCGCTCACGCCGATGCTGCATTGGCTGGTCGGTGCATTGAATGGTGTGGCCGGTGATCACTTGATCCGTATGCGCAATCCGATGGCGCTGCCGATGATGTTGTATGACCGTTATGGTCAGCCGCAGCGTGGCGAGTTGCGTGGTCGGGTGGTGATTTTGGTGCATGGCTTGTGCATGAATCACTTGAGCTGGGATCCGGGTCAGAGCGTCGGTTTGGGCGAACAAATCCTGTATCGCCAACCGTTTAGCAATGTTTTGTATCTCAACTACAACACCGGTCGCCGTATTTCTCAAAATGGCCGTAGTCTGTCACGACTGCTCGAACAACTGATTCAGCGTAACCCACAGATCACCGAAATCGATCTGATCGGGCATAGCATGGGCGGTTTGGTGTCGCGCAGCGCATTGTTTTATGGCAAGCAAAGCGGCAGCGAATGGCCGTTTTTGATTGATCACTTGGTCTGTATTGGTTCGCCGCATCATGGCGCGGTGCTGGAGCGGCTCGGTTTTATGCTGCAAGAGCGCTTGGGTCGCTTGCCATTTACTGCTGGTGCGTTGGCTCGGCTGCTGGATATTCGCAGTGCTGGGGTAATCGATTTGCGGCATGGTAGCGTGCGCGATGATGATTGGGAGCATTTGGATGGTCGGCGCGGTCAGGCTGATGATATTCGCAAGCCTGCCCCACTGCCCGCCCGTGTTAAGGCGTATTTGGTTGCGGGGACGTTGGAGCGTGCGCCGAATAGTTCGAAGACGATGGAAGTGGTCGGCGATTATTTGGTCAGCGTGAAGAGCGCTTTGGGCGAACACGAAAACGCGCTGTATCGGTTGAATGTGCCGGAGCATCGTAAAGCGGTGTTTTATGGGGTGAATCACTTTCAGCTTCAGTATCATGCGGCGGTGCGTGATCAGGTGATTGCGTGGCTGATTCCGAATGCGTATTTGCCACACAGTACCAATAAGCGGGTCGAGTACGTCGAGAGCTAACCGACTCTATGCGCTGGCTAATGCTACATCTGTGATCCGATTGCTTCCAATATGACGCAGTCGGATTTTTTATGGGTCGGTGAAATTTTGGGGGTGTGGGGGCTTGTTGGTGGTGGGGTTTTGGGGTTTACTGTACATAGTTGCATAAGATCGCTGTGAATTAGCTAAGGCATTGCTAGCAATGGCTTTTTCAATGTTTGGCTGTGGGCTTATGTGTCATGGCTCTTGGGGCTTATTTGTCAAGGTGACATATAAGAGTAGTTAGAATTTAGAGAGTTATTATGAATAAGCGATTACAAGTTTTCGTTTCCTCGACATTTACTGACCTTATTGAAGAAAGACAATCTGCTGTTAGTGCAATCTTAAAATCAGGCCACATCCCTGCTGGCATGGAGTTATTTAAAGCAGGAGATAAAAGCCAACTAGATATAATTAAACGCTGGATAGATGAATCTGATGTTTATATGTTGATCTTAGGTGGACGATATGGCTCTATCGAGCCTGAGTCAGCATTAAGCTATACAGAATTAGAATATAATTATGCTTTAGCAATTGGAAAACCATTATTTGCATGTGTTATCAATAAAACTGCGCTTGAGGGAAAAGTTAAAAGCAAAGGAACTTCTATTTTAGAAATGGAAAACCCTCAACTACTTAGCCAATTTAGAGAAAAAGTTTTAAGCAACATGTCTGCTTTTTTTGATGATTGCAAAGATATACGGTTATGTGTTCTAGAAAGCCTGCCAGAAATATCAGCTACTAGAGATTTATCAGGATGGGTTTCTGGTAAGGAAATTCCCGACACAAAAGGCTTGGTGGATGAAATAACCAAACTGAACAAAGAGAATGCAGAGCTTAAAAAAGAGAACTCTATTCTCAATAAAAAAATAGAAACATTTAAAGCAAAAGATATAACAGACGATTTTAAAGACTTATCAAAAATATGTGCTGCTATTGAGATAACTGTTCCTGCTGCTTTTTTAGAAATCGATACCGACCATAATACAAATCTGCTTGATTTATTCTACGCATCAAAAGAAAGCTTTATCAAAGGGATAACAAATCGCCTAAATCAGCATGAGAGCACTTATTTTCTCTATAACAACATATGTCCAAAGTTACAAATCCATGGCCTTATGCAGAATGAAAAAGTTTCTGGCGCTCAATATCGTAGATTTGCAATCACCAAAAAGGGTGAAGAATATTTAGCTTATATTGAAAGAGCACATATTCTAAGCAAGAAAAAATAGTCTAACCTGCGTGTGTGGTTAAGCGGCTAAGTCTACACTCAGCCGCTACTTAATATAATCAACCCTCAGGCCACTCAGCGGCGTACCACCTGCCACACACAACCAACCAGCAGCACACTAAAAAACGCCGCAGACAACGTCGGCAACGACAACCCCAAAAACGTCCAATCAATCACCGCACACTCACCCGAGCCATGCAGCACCTTTTGGATCACCTCCTTCATCGGGAACACATCCAACCAGTAATCCAAACCAGGGCCACAGGCAGGCACATCTTCCGGCGGTAAATGCTGCAACCACACATGCCGCGCCGCTACACCCGTTGACCACAAGATACTTAAGCCCGCCAAACCCGCATATACACGGCGCAACCATAACGCTTGTGGGTTATGAATCGCCGCAATCAGCGCAAACAACCCCACTCCCATCAGACCAACGCGCTGGAACACACACAGCGGACACGGCTCAAGCCCCACCCCATGCTGTAAGTACAGCGCAAACGCCATGCCTGCCACAGACGCCAAAAACAAGCCAAAACTGACCTGCCGATAACTGAGTTGACTCAAGTTCACGCGCATCACGACACACTCTCTGTAGATTCAATCGGTTGACTGGTCGGCACGTCGCTGCGATGCTGACGATAACTGGCCAAAAATTCAGTAAAACCAAGCTGATCGGATTGCTCAATCGCCTGCTGCTGGGCATGCGACTGCGCCGCCAACTGCTCAAACTGCTGGCTCATCTCCGCGCTCACTGGCGATTGTAACAAGGTCGCCGCATGCTCGACCGCCAAACCATAGCCAAAGCGCCAACTGCCACCCGCCGCCAAGGTATCCGCCAAAATCTGCGCGGATAGCGTCTGCTCTGACTGCATCACGCGCTGCTGCATCACCTGCAATGCCTGCTGATACGCCTGCCCACCGTGTGCCTGATCGAGGATCACTGCCGCCGATTGCATGCTATCCAACTGCTGTTGCGCCCACCTGTGAAACGACATCTCGCCATCTGGTAACTCAAATGCCAACTCTGGCTGCCGTCCAGCATCGACCACACGCATTTGGTTGCGTGCGATACGCTCTTCTTCACCAAAGTACAAGCTCGGACTCGGTGACAACAGACAACTGAGCGCCAACACCTCCAGAAAACAGGCGGTTTCCAGTTCAATCCCAATCACACTGTACGGATCGAGATCGACTGCGCGTAACTCGACGTAGCCGATGCCGCGTTTTTCGAGCGCTTGCGCGGGCGTTTCACCAGCTTCGGCGACCTGCTTGGGGCGTACCATGCTGTAGTATTCGTTTTCGATCTGCAGCACATGATCGTTGACTTGGATCGGCTCGCCGTCCGCATCATCCAAGCCCAACGCGGCAAAATCTGCATACGGCGTGGCAATCGCTTGTCGCACACCGAAGATATAACCGGCCAGATCGTTGTAATGAATGCCGAGCTGACGTTGTGCGGTGTTTTGATAGCCGAGCTTGCCCATGCGTAGGCCGGTCGCATACGGCAGATGCAAAGTGCCTTTGACCAGTGGCTGCAAATGATGCTGCCGTCCAGTTAAAAAACACGCACACACCGCTGGACTTGCACCGAGCAAATAAATTACCAACGGCGTGAGCCGGCTAAAATTACGAATCAAACCCAAATAACGCGCATCAATAAAGCTTTGCAGTGACTGTGAATGCGACTGTGGCTGTGCAGACGTGGAAGACTGTTCCGAAGCATCCGCAGCTTGCCATGCGGCAAACAGTTCACGCGGAAACGACAAGTTATAGTGCAAACCGGCAATGGTCTGCATCCGGCGACCATAACGCAAACCCAAACCATGCCGATATAAAGTCTTAAAGCGGCCAATATTCGACGAGCCATACTGCGCCAGCGGAATCTGTTCCTCTGCCGCATCCAGTAAACACGGCATCGACAGCGGCCATAAGGTTTCACCGACCGGCAGATGCTGCTGCACCACCGCATGCAACTCACGCAGAAACCCCAGCGTGGCCTGCGGACTCTGCAACGGCGGCGTGATCAACTCCAGCAAGGCTTCGGAATAATCGGTGGTGATATGCGGGTGAGTCAACGCCGAGCCGAGTGCGGCAGGATGCGGGGTTTTGGCAATATAACCATCGGCTTGCATGCGCAGGGTCTCGCGCTCAATACCACGGCGCATGCCGATCAGTAGATCTGGCGTTAACCAAGCAGGCATAGACAGGGCCGCCGAGATTGGATTATTCATACACGACACTCATTTACCGATGCTTGGATGATTGCTGAAAAATCAGGGTTTGGCAAAAACTTGCTGCATCATCGACCGAATGCGAGCAAAAAACGATTCGATTTTGTAGCCGATCAGTCGCAGCACATGACCTGCTGCTGGTTTCATGTGGGCGCAAGCGCATGAATTCAAGCCAAAAGCCCACCCCAAGCGTACTACTAGGGTCTGTTTAAGCAGACGGGCGCTGGCCGACCAATCCATGCATGTTCAGGAGTTTTTCACATGTCGATGACGATACAACCCCAGCAGGTACTGGATTTTTGGTTTGTAGATCACAGTGCTGCCGATTGGTTTAGCAAAAATCCTGCATTTGATCAGGCGATTTCTGAGCGTTTTTTGGATACCTATTGGCAAGCTGCCGCCGGTGAACTGTCGGCGTGGCGACAGACGGCTGAAGGTCGCTTGGCCGAGATTATTGTGCTGGATCAATTTGCGCGCAATCTGTTTCGGGATCAGGCGCAGCAGTTTGCAGCTGATGCGATGGCGTTAATGCTGGCGCAAGAAGCGATTGCACAGGGCTTTGATCAGCAGCTTGCAGCGCAGCAGCGCTTGTTTATGTACATGCCGTATATGCACAGTGAATCCGTGCTGATCCATCAACAGGCGGTTGTGCTATTTACCGCGTTGGGGCTGTCCGACAATCTGGATTTTGAATACAAACACCAAGCAATTATTGATCGGTTTGACCGCTATCCACACCGGAATGCGCTGTTGGGTCGAGCATCGACAGCGGAAGAATTGGCGTTTTTGCAGCAGCCGAGTAGCAGCTTTTAAGCACATACCATCGGCGTGGCAGATGCGGCTGGATTGAGGCGTTGTTTGCTTTTGTCTAGCCCCGTTGTACATATTTGCGCCGTTGTGACAACGCGATAGATACACGTCGGCGGGCAGTTTTTTTTATACTGATGTAGTGTGCATAGATGGCAGGAAAAACGATGATGTTGCGCCGGATCTGGCTGGTGGGCTTGTGTGCCGTGCTGCTGAGCAGTTGTGCAAGCCTACAGTATCGCTCGTTTTCGTCACTGGGTCAGTTTGAGGATTTTCAACTGAACGACGAGTTATATCGGGTGCGCTACGTCGGTAACGGCTACACCAGCCAAAGCGAAGCAGAACAAATCGCATTGGTACAGGCCGCCCGTATCACCGTGCAAAACGGCTATCGCTACTTTTCGGTGGTCGAGGACGGCTCGGTCAGTCGCGTCGTGCCACAGCAACGGCCATGGAATGCTGGACTGGGTGTGTATGGCGGCTACGGCAGTGGCTATTATTATCCGTACTCGCACCCTAACATGTATGGTGGCGGTTGGTATCTACATGACCGTTTCCAAAGTGCTTATTTTAGCAATTGGGACTTTATGGATCGGGTACAGGTCAATTACACCATCGCAGTGACCAAAACCAAATCCAGACAGCAGACCCAGTTTGATGCACAAACCATCCTACGCTCACTCGGTACACGCTATCGCCTGAATCCTGACGGCAGTGAGATCCCGCGAGGTGCTGCCCAGCCCGCCAAGCCGTAACTTTCTTGTAAACAAAGCCGCCTAAATGCTCAAGCAACTGTTTTCGCTCAAAACATAGTGTTTTATATAAACGCATAAAAATGTTAAATTTTTAACGGCTGTATTAGCCGGTCAACAATAGTCAATCAGACCAATAGGGATGTCTCATGCATTTTGTTAAACACACACTGATTTTAGCCATGCTGGTCGTTCTGACGGGTTGTGGTGGATCCAGCAGCACAGCACCCTCCTCTGGCGGCGGCTCAGAAACGCCTGCCGAAAACCCCATGGTGGTTACCAGTGTCAATACAAATACAGCCATCATTGGCACACTCTCGACTTTTGTACTGAGCGGCTCAAATATGAGCAGCAACATGCAGGTCAGCTTACCCAACTGTCAAAATATCAGTGCGCTGAGTGGCTCAACCAGCAGAGTGACTTTTACTTGTACCCCGCAAGCAGAAGGTACACAGGTACTGACGGTAAAAACCGTAGCTGGAGCGAGTTTATTTAGCAGCGAAATTAAATTCCAAACCACTGCACCCGTCGAAGATATTATTATCAGCAGCCTTGAGATTCCCAGCGTGGTTACGGTTGGTCAAATCGCCACCTTTATCATAAAGGGTCAAAACCTACCTCAGACGCTCAGAATCAACCTACCGCAGTGTTCGAACCTCACACAAACTAGCACCACTGCGACTCAAATTGTTTTTACTTGCACTCCCCAAGCAGCGGGGACACAAACCTTATTGGTTAGCAGTGAAAATGGCGATGAGCTAGGGCGTAGAATAGTCAATGTCCCACCGTCGCTTCTCGGCTCTTGGCAGCAAACCGCATCCAACGGCTGTACAGGTACAGTCGGTGGTGAAACAATCATTGGTGCACGTAGTATAAAACCGATATTTACTTTTGTTAGAGACTCTGAAAAACAGGTGCGGCTGATGGATAATGAGGGATTAAGTTATCTCAGCAATGACTGTAGCATTACCGCAAGCGGTAACACGGCCACTCCACCACAATTTGCTGTCACCACTGGCATAAGCCGCTTTGCAGCTGTATACGACAATGTCAGTGCGGCTCAAACGGTCGACGAAGTTGCATACTACTCGGTCAACACAACCTACAGTAATAATCACCCCAGAACACCTGCGGCGACAGCTATTGTGTTTAAAGACCCTAGTACGTTCTGCTTATTTAATGGCACAGTTAGCCCAACCAATATCAGTGCATTTATCAAAAATGTAGACCTGACTAAAGCAGGTTGCTTTGCACGTAGCTCGGAAGTGCCGTTCAGCCAAGAAAAACCCCCAATTAATTTCACAACATCAATCAGCGAGCTTGTAGTGCGACAGGAAGGAGAACTACTCATAAACGTTTTAGGACGCTTAAATCAGCGCGGTCAGAGCGGATACGTTTTGATCAAGGATGCACTACGCCTAAACGCTGAGATAAATAAAATCAATCAAAAGAGCTATGATTTGCTGACTCAGATTACAGGATTTCCAGACATTACTTTTAGCTACCAGCAGCAAGATGACTCAGCTTTAGGAGTTACAGAACGGCTGAACAATCTGAACACTTTAGGTGCTCAGGGCTATATTTTTATAGGTAAAAAACAACTTGATAGCTTTTTCGGGATGCGAGCAACCTATGTTAAGATCAATTTGCCTCAAACATTTAGCTATCTTTCACGGAATGATAGTGATGTCGATGACACCAAACTAATTACCATTTTAAATGAACAAGGTAAACAGGGTTGCAGATTGGTTGATATGAGTTTGCAGTCAGGATCTACAAGTACATACACAACATTCTGCGTCAATAGCACCCGCGACGATGGTACATTTAGCTATCGCTATTTAGCATACCCTGAATCAACGCGAGCAGACACATTTAAAGCCTTTATAGATGCCCAAAAAAAAGAGGGTTACTATCCAATTAGGGCATTACGTTTAGGTTCAGATACCGGATTCAAACTACTGTTCGAACGTAACAGTAGTCGCACTGGAGAGGTTCAAAATATGCAATACAAGGTTTTTTCGCAAACACTGCCTGACAATCTAGCTGAATTAAATAGCCTGCTAAATGATCAGGGCAAACTAGGCTGGCATCTGTGGAGTGCAGTGAATGGTGCATCAGGCCAACATCTAGTAACTCTCTTTGCAAGTTTACCATTTATTAATCTACCCGACGGTGAGGCGGTCGAGTTAGATCCGCGCTAAAACACGTCTAGTTCTACTTTGATCAGCGGCAGGTGATTGACTCACCTGCCGCTTCGTTTCTCACCGCATCGTTCTATTATAAATTCGCATCGACCATGTTGGGGGTATCAGATACACTAGAGTCCTTGCAAAAATAATTTTTTGAACGCCATCCAGTTTAAAACTCCAGCAATTAGATTCATTCGTAAGCCGTACCGTCGTCGTCTATTTCGGTAATACTCTGAGACGATCTTAAACCGCTTCAAAATTTCGGTAAATTTTGCTTCATCAACACCGATCAGACACTTAAACTGTGAATCCGTGTAGGATTGAATCTGCGAGTATTTCATAGATTAAATTATAGGCTGCTTTTATATTTTCGCAAGAGATCTACTATTTAGTCGCTTTATTTAATACTCAAAAAACCAAGTATTGCCCAGATCAACCATGCCCTGCATGCTCAATTCAGACCAAAACGGTCGATGGAGAATTCGGGATGGGAGCAAAATCATGTGGGCGATTTATTTGGTTGGGATCGTGGTATTGGCTGATTTTTTGTCTGGTTTGGCGCATTTGTGGAAGGATGCCTAATCGCCAAAACCACTGGGATTCAACAGCACAAAGATGATGATTATTTGGCCAACCTACGGGCAAAAGCCAAATCATGACAAAGCAGCAGCCTAAATTTACCTGTGTATATTCAATTACCTAGCCAAAGCGATGCGGGCTCAAAACCAAACCCGCATCGCAATCCAGATCCATTTGCCCAGCATCAATTCGGCTTAACACTGCCCGACTGCGCCACGCGATCCGTCAATTTCACCAATTTGACAAAATCTGCCCGATAACCACCTTGATCCGCACCTAAGCCTTGTTGCGCCAATTCGGCAGACTTTGCATAACTCCACTGGCCACGATATTTGCTGTTTTTTAGCAACTGACCATAGCCCGCCACTGCGGCGGCAAACTTCAGATCGGTCGAGGGTTGCCGTGTCACTTCAGCGCTGATCGGCAGTGCAAACTCGGTACTGGTCTCACCGTCCGGTTGTTTATAGCGCGTGCGCAAAAACGCCAACTCGTTATTTTTATTAGGCGCCGCTGTCCCTGCCGACGATGCTGTTTCCGAATAGCGACGATCTGCCAACAAACCCGTTTTGCCGACGGGGGTCAATTCATACAAGGCCACCACACTTTTACCCGCACCAATCTCCGCCGCATCGACTTTGTCATTTTTAAAATCTTGTTCGTTCAGCACACGATTTTCGTAGCCAATCAAACGCCACTCTTTAACCACGGCAGGATTGAACTCCACTTGAAGCTTGACATCTTTGGCGACGGTATTAAAGGTCGAAGCCAGCTCCTCGCCCAAGACCTTTTGTGACTCTTCAATCGAATCAATATAGCTGTAATTGCCATTACCAACGTTCGCCACTTGCTCCATCAAATGTTCGTTGTAGTTGCCTTGCCCAAAGCCAAAGGTACTCAGCGAAACGCCGCGATCACGGGCTTTTTCGATCATGGCTTTGATGTCGTCAATATTCGAGACCCCAACATTAAAATCACCATCGGTCATCAATAAAATCCGATTGATGCCGCCTTTGATCATATTGGCTTCCGCCTCTTGATAGGCCAGTTTCAGCGCCGCCTCACCAGCGGTTGAGCCACCTGCGGTCAGTCGATCAATCGCCGCGAGGATTTTGGCTTTTTCACTGCCACTGGTCGATGGCAATTCCACCGCGGTACGACCCGCATACACGATCATCGAGACGCGATCTTGTGGCCGTAGTTGCTGAGTCAACAGGCGCAAACTGGCTTGCGCCAACGGCAGTTTATCCGGCGAATCCATCGAGCCCGACACATCAACCAAAAACACCAAATTAGCCGGTGGCTGCTTGGCAGCGCTCACTTCAACGGCTTTCACCCCAACCCGTAACAGCAGGTTGTCTGTTGTCCACGGCGAAGCAGCCAGCTCAGTACTGACTGCAAATGGGTGTTGCTTGGTCGGGGTCGAGTCTGCATATGGAAAATAATTCAATAGCTCTTCAATCCGTACCGCATCAGCCGGTGGCAACTGGCCTTGACGCACCATCCGTCGCACATTGGCATAACTACCGGTATCGACATCCAGACTCAAGGTCGAGATGGCCTGTTGTGTGGTACTTTTGACTTCATTTTCTTCGAGTTTTTGGTAGTTCTCTTGGCTGGCTGGTGGAGCTATCGGCGGCATCGCATGGCCAACCGCCATACGTGACGCAAACATGTCCGCAGACGCTGCCGCCATCACTGGTGCAGGGGCTGGCATCGGTTCCATCATCGCCTGTTCTTTTAAGGATTCGGGATGACGGCTGCAACCTGATACCACGAGCGTGATGGCCAGTGGCAACAACAGGTGACGGGTTTTGATAGAGCTATTCCGATTTTTCGATTGATTGAGCAGCATGTTTGCTTGTCCCAGAAGGTCAAATTCCTGCAACTATCAGACCTCAAATCGGTCATGCTGTCTGTAAATGATCTGTTGGAAATTCAGGCTAAACATCAGTAATCTTGCAGATCTATACGAGGATTTAGGACGACTGGGCGCGGCGCACTGTGACTTTTAAACCGACCGGCTTATTGGCGATCCACGCGGCAAATTTGGCAATTTCAGCATGTTCACGCAACGCTTCAATCGTATGATAGGCCAGCACCAACTGGCTGTTATCCAGCACCGCATGCACTTGCGAATGACACGGACGGCAGAGCAGCGCGATGCGGGTCTGCATTTCATCGCGCTCAAACTGGCGTTTGGCACGGTTGCGTTGATGTTGTGACTGTGGAATCAGGTGATGACGGGTCAGCGGCAATTGCACCCGCCCGCACAGTTCACAGGCTGCCTCACCAGCAGGCTGGTCAACTTCACGAGAACTGTCAGCGCTGATCGTCGATTTTGCCATTTGATGACCAAACTCCTACTGTGCGACCTATGCGTTGTATTATTTAATCAAACCACGCGGTAGCCATCTGTACAAGACTGTGGAGGAGTTGACCTATGTCTACGTTGATCAATACAGCCACGCTTGAGCTTGCGCAACCGACTGAGCCAGTCGAGCCACTTGAGCCGCCAAATCAACACAATATCAACCGAATGAAGCTACCCGAACAATTGCTGGATAATCCAAATGTGGCCGACTGTGTGCCCAAAACGCCCAGTCAGCCCGATGTCTGTCTACATGATATTGATAACTGTAACCAGCCCAGCCGTAAAGCCGTACCAACGCCACAAATGGGCTAGCAAAACAGCGAGGCCAGCTAACCTCGCCGCTGATACCCAAATTACGCCACTGAGGTACGCCGTTGTACTTCGATCTGCCGGACATACTGCTTGATCAACTGCGCCACCTCAGTCGGACGGCTCAAAATTGCCCAATGCGCCGCATCCAACTCATGAAAGCTCAATTGACTGACCCAACGCGACAGCTCATCAAATAAGCCAAAATCTACAAACGCATCGCGCTTTAACACTACCACTTGTACCGGACAATGCGCCCGCCGAATCCGCGGTTTTAACACGCGATCAATAAAATTAGCGCGGTATAACTGTACACCGTGCTTGCCATCGGCGGTTTGCGTGGGGTTTTCGGGCAGTGGCGACACCTGCTCCATCTTTTCGACGATCTGCCCCCAGCGCTTGCCCAACACGTGCTGCCACAGTTGCGGCGCAAGTAATGGCAAATGGAACAGATAAATGTACCAAGACTTACTCAGTTGGCGCAGCATGGTTTTGGGATCATTCAGCGCTTTGGTACGCAACCAAAAGCCCGCGTGATCCAGCGCAGGGCCTGACAGACTGGTATAGGATAAAATCCGCCCTTGCAGCGCAGGCGTAGTGACGGACTCCCAGCTCTGAATTGAACCCCAATCGTGCGCCGCCAAATGAAATCCGCGCGCTGGCAACAACTGATCGACCACCGCCTTCAGATCTTGCGCCAACACCTCCAGCCGATAGTCCCGCACGCGTGGTGGCACATCGGACTGACCTGCACCGCGCACATCGTAAGTCACCACATAAAAATCCAGCGCCAACTGCTCGGCAATCTGCGTCCAGACGGTATGGCTGTCCGGATAACCATGCACCAGCACAATCGGCGTGGCAGTTGGATTGCCCCAACACTCGGCAAACAGTCGAACGCCGTCTTCGGTATAGATATGATGCGTGGTGCTGGTCATGCTGCAAAATCCTCTGTTTTAAACGATTCATCTTTATAGCGTTAACATCGGCGTATCACCAGTGCATTTCACGACAAAAAACAGCCGATTCAAGCCCAATCAGACTGCGCCACAGTCCTAAATGAAACGCCGGTGGTGCCTGATTGCCAAACGGGGAATTTTTGCATGACGTGTGCAAACAACCGACTGTCCAGCCATTCAGCCAGCCACGCCTGTACCTGTGGATACTCGGCTTGGTCAAACCACAGCCGATCCACCTCTGCAAACTGCCGAATAAATGGAAAAATTGCCACATCGGCCAAGCTGATCTGCTCTGAGCACACATAGGCATGTTGGGTCAGACGGTCTTCGAGTTGTGCCAAAAACTGCTCGCCCTGACTGCGATAAAACAGTGCATGTTGTTCAGGATAGCGTTCAGGGTATTTATAACGATCTAAGTGGGCTTTAAATATTCCGTCATTGTGTGCAATCAGCGCCAGTATATCTGCTTGCGCCTCCGCATCGGTCGGCAGCCAACCCAGCGGGTCTTGCTGTTGTAGCGCCCATTGCATGATCTCCAGACTTTGTTCAATCACCTGACCATTGGACAATTGCAATACCGGCACTGTGCCTTTAGGCGAGATGGCCAGCATCTCGGCTGGTTTGGCGCGCAGCACAATCTCACGCAACTCAACCGTTTGTCCGGTATACCCCAATGCCAAGCGCGCCCGCATCGCATACGGACAACGCCGAAAGGAATACAGCACTGGAGTAGTCAGCAAAGGCTCGGCGTTCATACAAAATCGGATAAAAAAGAGGTCATCGCAGTTTAGCAAAACAATCGCAAAGACTGCGACTGACACAGCAACAATCCATACTGTCGCAACCCATACTGACTGAGCCGCTCACAGTTTTGTCACAGCAGACCGACGCGAGCGCGACTGATTTGGCCTATCATGGTGACACATAAAATATGGGATGAATCGTCATGTTTGGTCGTCTGAAAAAACACCCACTATTTATTAAACTGCTGATTAACAGCTACGCACCCTATCTCGGCGCAGGTGTGCGCGTGACTGATGTGGACATGACCGCCGGACGAGTACGGGTCGAAATGCCACTGACTCGGATCAATCGCAACTACGTCGGCGTACATTTTGGTGGCAGCTTATATGCGATGGTCGATCCGTTTTTTATGTTGATTTTGATCAATCAACTCGGCGAAGACTATATCGTCTGGGACAAATCCGCTAGCATCGACTTCATCGCACCCGGTCGTGGGCGCGTGCATACCATCATGCAAATCAGCCCTGACGAAGTCGCCTTAATCCGTCAGCTTGCCAGCAGTAGTCAGCCAATCTACCGCACATATCCGGTCGAAATTTTAGCCGAAGACGGCAAGCTGATCGCCAAGGTCGAAAAAGTGCTGTATATCCGCAAGAAGCGTTAATCGGTCTCACGCAATAACTGCACAAACAACCGATTCAAGCTTGGCCAGCAATCCGCATCGGACTGGCCATCACTGCCCGCAAAACTTTCCAGCCGCTGCAATTCCGCTTCGATCCAAGCCTGTAACACGGGTATTGGTGCGCGCAGCGGACTCGCTGGCCTGACGCTTGATCTCGAGTAACTCGTCAATCGCGGCTTGTACGGCCTGATCGTCCAACACACCACGCAACAGCCCAAATTCAATCGGCGCAATCTGTTGATACTGCTCCAGCCAGCGCACCGCCAACAGAGGCCGCAGCACATACAGGTATTTTTTCAGTTTGACCTGTTCACCACGCAAGAACTGCTGATAATTCGACTGCGCAGAACTGCGATAATGATAAATGCCCCGCGCCACCGAATAATGCTCGGCCAGCCACTGCCTCGCCAAATCAGCAAAGCCACCCGACTGCCGATACACAATCGGCGAGTGCAACCACTCGACAATACTCGGATTGCTTTTGGCCATCAGCTTTAAGGCTTTGCGCAGATCCCAGCCATTGATGTCCATCTCATCAACAATCGGATATTCGATCACATCACGGCGATGCTCGACATTGATCGACAGATACCAATCCGGCTCACGGATGTACACGAAGCGACAATCATAGTCCGAGTCCGGCGAGTGAAAGCCCCATGCCCGACTGCCTGACTCAATCGCGTAAACGATCTTGACCTGTCGCTCCTGCTCGGCGACTTGCATCCGACGCAGCAATTCAAGCGCAGCATCAGCGGCGATTGCGGGATGCTCAGTGGCCGCCTGTTGACTAAACCATGACTTAGCTGGCACTGGTGTTCACCACTGGTGTGACGCTTTTTTCACCGCACAGCACCACCAGTAAGTTGCTCACCAGCGCGGCTTTACGGTCGTTGTCCAACTGCACTGTGCCGTGTTGCTCCAGACGCGCCAAGGCCATCTCAACCATACCGACGGCACCTTCGACGATCTGCCGCCGCGCTGCCACCACTGCTGAGGCTTGTTGCCGTTGTAGCATGGCATGCGCGATTTCGGGTGCATAAGCCAGATGACTAATGCGCGCCTCCACCACTTGCACGCCAGCCCGCGCCAGCCGTTCGTTCAGTTCCGCCTCCAGATAATCATTGATCGTGCCGGTACCATCGCGCAGCGTAATGCCATCTTCGGTATCATCATGATCGTCATAAGCATACGAACCCGCCAGCTTACGCACCGCTGCTTCGGATTGCACATGCACAAACAGCTCATAGCTATCGACATCAAATACCGCGCGAGCCGTGTCCTGTACCTGCCACACCACCACTGCGGCGATCTCGATGGGGTTGCCGTTTTTGTCATTGACCTTGAGCATTTCGCCGTTGAGGTTACGCGCACGCAGGCTGATTTTGTCTTTGCTATAAAATGGATTGACCCAGCGCAGGCCGCTTTTTTTCATCGTACCCATGTAGGTGCCAAGAAAAGTGGTAATCACCGCTTCATTTGGTGCGATCACTGACAAACCTTTAACCAGCAAAATACCCAGCACAAACAATGCAATATTGCCGACACTGGCTTGATCATGCAAAAAAAACTGTAGACCTGACCAGCCCAACAGCAGTAAACCGACCACTAAAAACACGTAGCCACTGAGCGAAAACATGAGCGGTTTTTCATTGACCGATGTTGTAGACATGTTGAGATCCTTGAGCGTATTTTTGATGATTTTTTATAGCATGTTCTCGGCAGAGCGTCATGACTTTGAACAGCAAATATCAAACGGTTATTTTTTAAATAAAAAACGGACACTATTGCGTCCGTTTTTTGCAGCTTGTTTTGTCGACCAGCGCTTCGGTATTAACTACCGATTTTCTTGTACTTGGCACGTTTTGGACGAGCATCATCACCGAGTTTCGACTTACGCCATGCCTCGTAATCGTGATAGTTGCCTTCAAACCACTGCGCACCATCTTCTTCAAACGCCAAGATGTGCGTGGCGATCCG
>JBAQKP010000163.1:0-3814 GCA_049301135.1 Moraxellaceae bacterium
CATCTGGAGAGGCTTAGCGTGCTTTAATTTCCGTTTCGTGAACTGACCCCTACAATGTGGTGCAACCAATGGACATCCTAGAGTTTTACCGTGATCTGACTGAGCAATCAGGCTTTGAGCTGGAAACTGCGGGTGTGTTGAAATGCGGTCGTAAGCTGTGGGCACTGGCACGTACTGGACAATCCCTGTTGCTCAAAGGCAAGGACGTGACCAACGGCTACGTGTTACTGGCTACAGCTTGTGACGGCACACTGGCGACGACTGCCCAACTGACCAGTGTTCGTGTGGTCTGTAACAACACCCTTGCTGTGGCACTTGGGCAGGGCAGTGGTGCAGTTAAAGTCCCGCACAGCACCACCTTTGACCCGATTGCGGTCAAGCAGCAACTCGGTTTGTCTGTGTCTGACTGGGAGATCTTTAAATCACAACTCACCGCACTGAGTGGTCGCAAGGTCAAAGACAGCGAGACCCACAAATATCTGGTACAGGTCTTCAGTGATCCGTATGCCAGCAAAGACGCCCCACCAATCAACGAACGCGCCATGAATCGTGCCCTAGAGCTATTCCAAGGGCATGGTCGTGGTTCGCGTCTAGCCTCGTCACAAGGCACTGCATTTGGCTTGCTGAATGCTGTGACAGAGTTTGTCGATCACGAACGCCGTGCTCGTAGCACTGACCACCGCCTTGACTCGGCATGGTTTGGGCAGGGTGCTGCACTGAAACAAAAGGCCATGCAGACTGCTTTGGCGTTGCTCGATTAACACAATCGTGGCAACAGCCTAAGCAAAGCTAATCAATCCAGACCGCCGTAACCGCTGAACCTATCCAAACCCATCACCCAATCCCGCCCAGCATTTGCTGGGCTTTTTTATGCCTGCAATTTGACTTGCGTCGTTTAAGACGATTGCAGCAAGGAGTTTCTGATGTCTGAGTTTAACCATTCACATCCCGTCCACACCGATACAGCACGCGCCGATGTTAGTCAGTCTGAGCTGGCCGCGCCGCATAACATGCCTGTGGATTTTGCACCATTCCAGCTACCGCTACCGGTTGCGTTTATTTGGGGCGCATTTCTACTCGATGGTGTCATCACTGCCAAGCTGCCCGATCAGCCTGCTGAACACAGTGTGCTGTCGGTATGGCGTGGTGGTTTAGACGACTTGATCAACTTCAACACCGAGGTGCTCGACCACCTGCAACAGCAACTCAGCCTGTACACAGCACATCCCTTGATGCCGACCGTACAAGCCTATTGGCAACGCAAGCCGTTACCTGTGCCCAACGTATTTGAGTATCTGGTGGTGAATGCCTTGGGTGAGTATATCGGCAAGTACATCCTGCGTAAGCATGGTCGTCTCCCCACTCCAATCCAGTGTCAGCGGCAAATCCACTTGCACCTGACCCATTTCTTTCCATGAGCTGAGGGCGCTTAACGTGCCTTGTTTTCCCTTTTTTGAGCCGAGTTCACAGAGGTTTATCTGTATGAATGCCGTCGTTCCAAATTCTGTTAATGCCCGCCCAATCCGTCTCGCCTCGACCAAACACCTCAGCCGTGACGAATGGCTACAGCTGCGCAAGCAGGGTATCGGCAGTAGCGATGCCGCTGCCGCAGTCGGTTTAAACCCGTATCAGTCGATGCTGGAATTATGGCTGATCAAGACCGGTCGTGACCAAGATTTTCCTAAACCCGACCTTGAAAATGACAGTTCGCCGCTGTACTGGGGCAACATTCTTGAGCCGATTGTGGCGCAACATTACAGCCAACGTACCGGCCATAAGGTGCGTCGGGTGAATGCTGTGCTGCAACACCCCAACCCGCAATTGCCTTGGATGTTGGCGAATTTGGATTATCGGGTTGGCCCACAAGCAAAAAAACACTGTAGTAAACACTGCGAGAATATGCATGTAAACCCACAAATTGACTATGATTCTTGTGCAAGCGATTCTGTTGGTTTATTGGAATGCAAAACCGCAGGCGAATACGGCGCACGACTGTGGCGCAACGGCGTGCCGGAATATGTACAGCTTCAGGTGCAGCACCAACTGGCCGTCACCGGCGAGCAAGCCGCCGACGTTTGTGTGTTGATCTGTGGGCAGCAGATTCAGATTCACCGCATCGAGCGCGATGATGAATTGATTGCCCGTCTGATTGAACTAGAGCGCCAATTCTGGCACTACGTTGAAACTGATACGCCACCCCCAGCCGATGGTTCAGCCTCCGCGCAAGCCGCCCTACGCGCCCTGTATTCGCAAGATGCTGGAACCGTATTGAACCTCAGCCATGACCCTGACCTGAACCAAACCTTCGATCAATACCTTGATCTGCGGCAACAGATCGAACAGGCTGAGCAACAACAGGAACAGCTCAAGCAACAGTTGCAGCAACGCATGGGCGATGCCAGCCAAGCCGTGTTTGCGCGTGGCAGCGTCTCGTGGAAACGCAGCAAGGACAGCCTGAGTCTGGACAGCAAGCGATTGCTGAAAGATCAACCGCACCTGCTGCAACAGTATCCGTTGCATAAAGCGGGCAGTCGGCGATTCTTGGTGCAGGTCAATCCCTAAGCCAATTTGTCGGCCATGCTGTCAGCACTGCGCGTGAAAAACGGAATTTAAAGTACGTTAAGCCCAAGCCGTGATACACCCAATGTCCACCAATCCAACGCCAGTCTGAATTTCAGACTGGCGTTTTTTATTGTCCATTTTTAACCGAAGGAGCAATCCCATGATCAAAGGTCTCGCCATCACCCCGCCGATTCTCGGGCGCATCAGCATTGGCCGTGTGGTCGAAAAGAACGGTAAACGCCTGCCGGAGAAAGACGATCAATTCACCATCACAACCCAGATCCAGCACAAAGACGGCTGGTTACTGCATCCGTTCGATGAGTATCTGCGCCAGAACAGCAGCCATGCCGCGAGTCAAAGCTCAGGCAATAACCCAAACGGCAAGCTGCGCAGTATTCCTGTGCGTATGTTATTTGATGACCCTGAGTTAAACCTACGTGCGGAATACAGCCTGTTTGACCGTACAACAGGCCGTCCAATCTGTGTCGGCAATGGCGAACGCTGCCAACGGCGCACCGCAGACGGTATGCAGCAATTGCCGTGTCCATCACCCAGCTTGTGTGAATTTGCGGGGCAAGGGCAGTGCAAGCCGTATGGTCGCTTAACGGTACGGATTGATGTTGATCCGCAGCAGGGCAGTGAAAACACCCATCCAGCTACACCCTCACAGGAACAGGACGAGCTTGGTGTGTTTGTGTTTCGCACGACGGGGTTTAACAGCATCCGCACGCTATCGGCACGTTTACGTTACCTGCAAGCCTATTCCGGTGGCTTACTGTCCTGCCTGCCATTGCAACTGAAACTCAGGGGCAAAAGTACCCCAATCTTCTACGTGGATCTGTGTGTGCGTGATGGCCTCAGCATGCCACAGGCCATGCAAGTGGCACGTTGGCACTTTGATGAGCGTCACGCATCAGGACTACAGCAAAGCCGTTTGGAGGAAGCGGCAAGAGACGGCTTTAGCAATGCCGTGTTTGAAACCAGTCTGGAGGAAATGCCCGAGGTACTCGAAGAGTTCTTTAATCCACATGAAGATTGGTACGACAGCCCTGTTGAGCCAGAACCATCATTCACCGCCAACCCTGAACCGGAATATGCATCAGGGCAGCCACCTGCCAACAGCAGCTTAAAAACCAAGCTGAATCGGCAACTGCAACAGTCTGGTCGTGGCCAAGCTGCCCAGCCGCAGAATCAATCTCAGCCACGTACACAATCCCAATCCCGTCAACCATCCCATCCCACACCGGAGAAA
>JBAQKP010000164.1:0-2729 GCA_049301135.1 Moraxellaceae bacterium
AACGTCCCGCAGTATCGGCAATCAACACATCGACGCCCCGCGCCCGCGCACTTTCAAACGCATCAAAAATCACCGATGCACTGTCCGCTCCATTGCCCTGCGCCACCACTGCGATGTTATTGCGCTCACCCCAGACCTGTAGCTGCTCAGTCGCGGCCGCCCGAAAGGTATCGCCCGCCGCCAGCATGACTTTTTTGCCCTCACCTTGTAAGCGCTTGGCCAGCTTGCCGATGGTAGTGGTTTTACCGACCCCGTTGACGCCGACCATCAGAATCACATATGGTTTTTTATTAGGATCAATCACCAGAGGCTTGACCCGTGGTGCAAGCAACGCAACCAGTTCTTCTTGCAGTGCTTTATACAACGCATTCGAGTAGATCAGCTCTTTGCGTTCGGTACGTTCGGTCAAATTGGCAATAATCGTTTTGGTCGCTTCCACGCCGATGTCAGCGACCAACAGTTGGGTTTCGACTTCTTCCAACAATTCGTCGTCGATTTCTTTACCGCCGATCAGGATATTCACCATGCCGTCGGCAAGGTTTTTACTGCTTTTGGTCAGACCTTGCTTCATCCGATCAAACCAACTGCCCCCGCTTGCTTCTGATGCGGTGACTTCTGACGGTGCAGCTTCTGCTGGTACGGTGACTGGTGCTGTAGGATTTTCGACCACAATAGGTTCAGCGGCTATTGTTGCTTGTGTTGCTTGAATCGCCGCTTCACGCTGTATGTGCTGAGCAGCAAGAACACGCGGTGTTTCGATAATCGGCACATCGACCACCGGCAAACTGGGCAAAGTAACATCGTCATCACCCACGGTTGGATCAGCCCAAAACCGATTTTCCTGTGACTGTTGTGACATCGGCGAGATCCTTTACGGCAAAAATTAATTTATGAAGGCGCATATCTTACCACAGCAGTGTGTGAATCGAAGGCTTTCACTGACCAGCACGACCGCGACACTGCCGCGGATTGCTACAACATTACTAAAATTTATTGGCGTGACGTGGCTATTGGTGCTGCACAATTCACGCTATGCTGACGACCTCTTGGCTTGGCACTTGGCTTTGCCCATCACGGATATTGATGACTCTAACATGACGGTTTTAACCTCTCGCGCCGCCCCACTACTGACTCAGTCGCTACGACAACCGCTGCCACGTTTGCTGCTGTGTGTCGGTGTTGCTTTGCCCCTGTTGACTGCATGTGCCGCCACACCGCTGCAAGCCGCCCACGCGCAGCCATCTGTGCCCAAGCAGTCCCAAGCCCCGATTAAAACCACAGCGCTGACGTTTACTGAAACCTTAGACAACGGCCTAAAAATCATTGTACGGCCTGATCATCGTGCGCCGGTGGTGATGACGCAGATCTGGTATAAAGTCGGCTCGGTCGATGAACCGATTGCCCAAACCGGCTTGTCGCACGCGCTGGAACACATGATGTTTAAAGGCACGGCCAAAGTCCCTAACGGCGAATTGTCCCGTATCGTTTCACAGTTCGGCGGCAGTCAAAACGCCTTTACCAGCAATCATTTTACCGGCTATTACCAACTATATCCGGCCAACCGCCTAGCGCTCGCACTGGAACTAGAAGCGGATCGGATGAAAAATTTGATTCTAACTGCGGAAGATTTTACGCCCGAAATGCGGGTGATTATGGAAGAGCGCCGCCAGCGTACTGATGACAATCCGCAATCATTGGCCTACGAAAAATTCCGCATGTTGGCGTTTCCAACCAGCAGCAATCGCTATCCTATCATCGGCCATATGGACAGCCTTGAACTGATGCCACTGGATGCCCTCAAAGCATGGTATCAGACATGGTATCACCCCAATAATGCAGTGGTGGTGATCGTCGGTGATGTGCAACCGACACAAGCGATTGCTGAGGTCAAACGCTATTTTGCCCAGATTCCAGCCGGTGCTGTACCTACACGAATCGATACCCGCGAACGGCAACTGTTTGGCCGTCGTCATCTGGATCTTCGCCTCGCCATTCAAGTACCCAGCCTGATGATGGCGTTTAATGTGCCGACCTTAAGCGCGCAGGCTCCGAGCAGCAGCGAGCCAATCACAGCCACTGCCCCAGCAGATGCCTATACCTTAGCGCTGCTGGCTGCCGTGTTAGATGGTGGACTGTCGGCGCGACTGGAACAGCGACTGGTGCGTGAACAACGGATTTTGACGGCGGTGAGTAGCGGTTATAATCCGTTCGAGCGGGGTAGCAGTTTGTTTAGTGTCAGTGCGATTCCTGCCGCGGATCAAACGCATGCGACCGCGCAAGCAGCGATTTTAAATGAAATTGAACGCCTAAAAACCGACCCGATTACCGATGCTGAACTGGCACGAGTCAAGGCTGGTTATATTGCTGATCTCATCTATAACCAAGATGATCTCAGTAGTCAGGCGCGTTGGATTGGCTCACTCGAAGTGGCGGGGCTGGATCACCATCTGATTGATCAACTGCCCGAACGACTCAGTCAAATTAGCGTTGCTCAACTGCAAGATGCAGCCAAACGCTACCTGATTGCCGACAATCTCAGCACCTTGTATGTGTCACCAGACACCGCCACAACGACAACAGCCGCGCCGACCACCACAGCGTCAAGCGCAGGAGTGCAGCCATGATGCGTCAGACCCGCACACCCATCAGCAGTACACAGATCAAAAGCGTGAGTGCTGCACAGCCAACACTCGGCGCCGTTTGGCTCAGTGTTGCTTTATCAATCATCG
>JBAQKP010000165.1:0-3910 GCA_049301135.1 Moraxellaceae bacterium
GAGCATGACAATCCAACCGATGCCAAGATTTCACGTCTTGAAACTGCTTCTATGCAACAACTCTGGGCAGCGCGACAAGACCCGCCGGTGTTGGCCGAGTTGGGCTTTCGGTTGTCGATGCCATGGGTGATGTTACTGGCGGCGGTACTGGCCGTGCCGTTGGCACAAGTGAATCCACGCCAAGGCCGCTATATTCGGCTGATTCCGTCGATCATGTTGTTTGCGACGGTGGTGGTCAGCTTGATGGCGGTGAAAACCCGTGTCAGTAAAAATGAGCTGCAAGGCTGGGCATTTTCGGCGGTGCTGTTGGGATATTTGCTGCTGGCACTGGCGATGACGGTGCGCTATCGGCTGCCCGCCTTGCTGAAGCGCCGTACTGATCTGGAGCCAAACACATGAGGCTGCATCAGATGTTGACTGGCCAGATCTTTGCCAGCCGGATTTTAGCCAATCATGTCAGTCGGGTGACCGGTCTGGCGATGCTCGGCGCGACGTTGCTGCTGTTGTTGTTGCAGGTGTTATTTACTTATTTGGGCGAATTGGGTGAGCTTAAAGACAACTATAACGCATGGGCAGCCTTGCGCTATGTGTTGTGGGAGTCACCACGCTACCTGTATGAGCTATTACCGATTGCGGCCTTAATGGGTTCGGTGATCGGGCTGGGGACATTAGCTTCCAACAGCGAATTGGTGGTGATGCGGGCGGCCGGTCAGAGTCTATGGACGATTGTCGGTTGGGTGTTACGCCCCGCGATTGCGCTAATGCTGGCGTCTTTGTTGATCAGTGAGTGGCTGATTCCCTACAGCAACGAACGGGCGCAAGCGGTACGCAGTGAGTCGAGTCGTGTGGTCACGCTGGGTGAGGTGCGCGGTTATTGGATTCGTGAAAAAGATCGGTTTATGTATGTCGAGTACGCCAACTCGGCTGGGCAGTTGCGGCGGATTGATGCGCTAGAGTTTGATAGTGAGCAGCACTTGGTACGCTCGCTCAGCGCAGCAGAAGGCCAATACCAGCAAGGTCAGCAGTGGCAATTGCAACAGGTACAACAAAGTGTTCTACAAGCAGACGGCGTGGCTGTGGCCACACAGGCTAAGCTGTTGCCGATAGAATTGGCGTTACAGCCGCGCTTTGTGCATCTGGTCACACAGTCGCCGGATGCGCTCGCACCGAGTCAGCTCTGGTCATATATCCAGTATCTGGCACAGCAAGGCCAAGTCCCTGCCAGCTATCGTTTGGCCTTGTGGCAGAAGCTGACTGCGCCGTTTGCACTGGCGGCGTTGGTGGTGTTGGCCTGTTCGTTTATATTTGGCCCCCTACGTCAGCAATCTGTTGGATTTCGACTGGTTATCGCATTATTTGTCGGTTTGGGCTTTCGCTACTTGCAAGATTTTTTGGGCTATGCCAGTCTGATTTACACTGTATCGGCAGGCTGGTTTGTCGCACTCCCAATCGTCTTGTTATTTTTAATTGGGGCTGTTGCGCTGCGTCGAATGCGCTAGGTGTGAGCCGCTAGGAAGGACTAGCGTCACAGGCTCCGTGTTTTGGCTGATGAGATGGTCGTTTTGGATTGCATAAGGACTTCGAAATTGCTGATCTGGACTTCTGCGCAGGTTTCCGATGTGGGAACGCGCCGCAAAATTAACGAAGATTCGGTGCTGGAATTACCGAGTCAAGGCTTGTGGGTGGTTGCTGATGGTATGGGTGGCCACGCAGCAGGCGACTATGCCAGTCAGTTGTTGGTCAAATTACTGACGGACGTTGATACCCGCAATCGCCCTGTCGCCGATGTGGTGGATGACATTGAGGCGTTGATCGGTAAAGCCAACACCCAAATGCACCAGTACGCACGCCAGCGTAAGGTCGAGACGGTCGGCAGTACCGTGGTGGTGCTGCTCTTGACCAATCAGATCGGTGTCTGCTTATGGGCAGGTGACTCGCGCTTGTATCAAGTGCGCGAAGATCAGATTCGCTGTGTTAGTAATGATCACTCCTTGGTACAACGCTTGATTGATCAAGGTCAAATCACGCAAGAACAAGCGGCTACTCATCCGTCTAAAAACGTGATTACCCGTGCGATTGGTGCTGATCCGCAAGTCTATTTAGATTGTCGGGTATTTCGGCCGCAAGCCGGTGATGGCTATATTCTGTGCTCAGATGGACTGTATAATGAAGTGCATGAGATGGATATGCTGGACTTGGTCAATGGCCTTAATCCCAAAGATGCCGCAGAATCCATGCTCTCGGTCGCGCTGGTCGATGGCGCGGATGACAATGTTTCAGTCATAGTGGTGAAAATTCGTGAGTAAGCCGCGAGAAGAGTTGCATTATCGGCAAGCCAATGATCGCTTAAAGGCGATTGATCGTCGTCGCTTTGAAGGGCTGATGGGGATGGAGCAGTATCGCGAGGAGCGGCGCGAAATTTTAAATTTTTTGACCGGTACAGATGATGTCGCCGAGTCTAGCCAAGACGTTCCACCATTGCCGATTTATCAGGCGGATAAACGGCGTTGGTGGTGGTCAAAGTAAGCAAAAAGGTGCTTGGTTGTTGGGTCGCTTTCAAGCTGATTGCTAAAAAGCAGGTATGAAGCGGGCTATCAGTTTGATTAGTTCAACCAAAATCGGCTTAACGGCAAATCTCATTTTGCTTGAGCATTAAACAGTAAAGATTTGTTATATATAGCCGCTCGCGTCTCTGTAGTCCTTAAATTCATAAAGATGATGAATACAAAGTTTTCATCGTATTCGGCTGGGCAGTCTGTCCATAAAAACCGGATATCTTCTAAGGTTTCCGAATGAAAATCTTTTAAACTCAAGCCATTTATACTTAGCCAGATATCTTTTTGACTAAGCAGCATTTGCTTAACTACAGATTCAAAAGACCGAAGAGACAGCAAATCTAGGCACGTTTCCAGTGCATCAAACACTTCTTCAGAAGTGAGTGCCATATTTTTTGCCCCGAAAAATTTCATTAAATGCATGTTTTAAAATTTGAAAGACCAGCCCAGATCGGTACGATCAGACCTTGCTAATCGTACCCACGCTGCCAGTTAATCGCGCTCGGCCATGGTCACCGTGTAGGTTTTGCCTTGTTTCAGCTTCTGGCAATTGCCAAACACCTCTTTAAACGTCCGCTGCATAAACTCGCGTAGACCATTGATGGTCACCACATAAAAACGCCCACCTTGGTTCATCGCTTGCCATGCATCGAGCAAATACAAGTAATGTTGTTCTTTGCTGGCTTTGGCCGGAAGATTCGACATCACCAAATCAAAGCGTCGCGCCGGATCAACCTGTTGAAAGCCATTCGACAATTGCACCTCGGCATTGCTTAAGCCATTGGTCAGGCAGTTACGCCGTGCGTAATCCACCGCCACAAAGTCCTTATCAATCAACAGATGTTGCCCTTGTGAACACTCACGCGCTGCCGTCATGCCCAGCACACCGTAGCCACAGCCCAAATCAATCGAATGATCCGTCGGCCGAAACTCGATATGATCGAGCAGCATCAGCGAGCCGTCGTCGAGCTTTTCGGGTGAAAACAAGCCCCACGTCGAGCAAAACTGTAATGGCTGCCCCAAAACGGGTTCGCTAAAGTATAAGTCTTGCCGCCAGCGCGTATGCAGGCTATCAAGTTCGGCGCGGTTCATGGCTGGATTCCTAGCAAGCGGTCAAATGATGCAAATTATATAAGCAAAACAGGATCGGGGGTGACTTTGAATGAAAAGTGAATGCATGATCTTGAATAAATTATGCTGGTTTTAAAATAGAGAAACCCGCCCAAATATCATCCTGATAGGGCGGGTCTCGATTCAACGTCCTGTTGCTGCGTCCTTACGATTCGGCACTCCAAGTGCGTCATCTTTGCGTCCTACGGCGGTCCATCCTTCGGGTCATCCTGACCGACTTCCTT
>JBAQKP010000166.1:0-2775 GCA_049301135.1 Moraxellaceae bacterium
CTGCCCATTTACCTGAGAACATCGTTATGCACACGCCGATTAACCCATCGCAATTGCAAGAGCTACGCGAATTATTAGATGAAGAGTTTGATTCGTTGCTGCGCAGCTATTTGGTCGATAGTCAAACCCGCCTCAAGGCCATTCAGTCTGCGTTCGAGCATCGGGACAACAGCAAAGGCTACGAAGCCGTGCATTCACTCAAAGGTGCGAGTGCCAACTTAGGCGCGGTGCATCTGGCTGAACTTTGCTTAAAACTACAAGTCGAGTGCAAAGCGGGACGCATCCATGACGCCGAATTGTTGATCCAAATGGTACAGGAGGAGCAGAATCGCGTCTCCAAGTACTTGCTTGAGCAACTGGGCTAAATCAGCGTGACCACTGTCACCACAACTGAGCCGCTGACCGATCAGCCGTCTGCCGAGCCGGAATTTTTGGCAGGTTGCGCACAGATCCGCATCGTCATGGTGAATACCACGCTGCCCGCCAATATCGGTGCAGCGGCGCGTGCCATGAAGACCATGGGACTGGCGCAACTGGTGCTGGTTGCACCGAAGACCTTCCCCAGTCCTGATGCGACGGCCTTGGCGGCAGGTGCGGGCGATCTGCTTGACCGTGCACAGGTGGTTGACTCACTCGAAGCGGCAATTGCTGACTGCCATCTGGTGTTCGGCACCAGTGCGCGTAGTCGTACCCTACCGTGGCCGTTACTGGATGTGCGTGCCGCGACGGCATTGGCACAGCAGAGTACCGGACAGGGACAACAGATTGCGATTGTGTTTGGACGGGAAGATCGAGGCTTGACCAACGAAGAACTGGCGCTGTGTCACTATCATCTGAGCATCCCGACCAATCCGGTGTATGGGGTGCTCAACGTTGCGGCGGCAATCCAAATCGTCTGCTATGAGTTACGCATGCACGCGCTACAAGCGGCACACAGCACCACACATGCGCCATCGAATAGCATGCCAATCGTCACACAGGTGCAATGGGATGAACCGCTGGTCGATCAAACCGCGATGCAACAGTTTTATCAGCATCTCGAACGGATGCTGACTGAGATTGATTTTTTAGATCCTGACAATCCTCGCTTACTGCCGCTGCGTTTAAAGCGGCTATTTAGCCGCATCCGCTTGGATCAGACCGAATACAACTTATTACGCGGGGTGTTTGGTCGCGTGCAAGCCTTACGACAAGGCAAATGGCCACCTGCCAGCCTGCAACAACGAGAATCCTCTGATGTTTAACCAGTTGCGTGAAGACATTTATGCGGTGTTCGAACGCGATCCAGCGGCACGCAATGCTCTCGAAGTGTTACTGACCTATCCGGGCATTCACGCCTTGATCGCACATCGTTTGGCCTATCAATTGTGGCAACGTGATTTTAAAGGCAGTGCGCGTGGCGTGTCGATGCTGAGTCGGTTTTTAACAGGGATTGAAATTCATCCTGCCGCCAAAATCGGTCGGCGGTTTTTTATTGATCACGGCATGGGTGTGGTGATCGGTGAAACGGCTGAAATCGGCGATGATGTCACCTTGTATCATGGCGTGACCCTCGGTGGCACAACATGGCAAAAAGGCAAACGCCACCCCACCCTTGAAGACGGCGTGATTGTTGGCGCCGGTGCAAAAGTCTTAGGGCCGTTTACGATTGGCAGAAATGCCAAAATCGGCTCTAATGCAGTGGTGACCAAAGCCGTGCCTGCGGGTGTGACTGCGGTCGGCAATCCGGCACGTTATGTGGTCAAAACACCAGCAGACCCGAGTCGTGACGATTACGCGCGCTCGATTGGCTTTCAAGCCTACGCAACCGCACCTGATCTGCCCGATCCGGTCACCGAGGCGTTTCAAGTGTTACTGGATCATATGCAAGCTACTGATCGACGAATTGATGTCATCGGCAGCACTTTATGCAAGCTCAATCCAGCGTTTTGTGATCAAAAAAACGAACCCCTTTCAGCTGATGCACTGTCGATGATGGATAGCGCCGAGCCTGAAAGCAATCCCCCATCCTGATCGTTCGGTCGTACTGTGGATGGGTCGCAATACCCATGTTTCAACCTAGAATGTTTCGACCTAAGGAGAACAATCATGAAACGTTTGCGTCCACTGTCCTTGATTACCCTCAGCATCGGCCTGACCGCATGTGCGACAGCGCCAGCACCCCAGCAAGTTAGCGCGCCAATCGTGGTCGCCCCCGCACCTGTCCTCGTCCAAGTCATCACAGATCAATTGATTAGCGCAACCACCGCAGTGGTCGAGATCCCACCGGTACTGGTGCCACGCTTTGCGACTGAAGCCGAACTCAAAGCCGCCGAAGCACGGCAAAAAGCCAGAACGCAATCGCGCAATCAGTCACGCACGCGCAACACAGCCGCTGCGACTGTGGCAACTGCTGCCCCAGCCGTAGCCAATACCAGCGAACAACTGAATATCGGCGAACTGGATGATCTGATTGGTTATCTGGTTGAAAAAGCAGGCAACTATCCGCCAAGATTTGCCGATCAACGCGAGCGACGACAAGCCGCAACTGAGACCAAACAAATGATCGACGCACTCGATCAGTTGGTGGTACAGCCGAATGCTTCTTTTGATCTACTGATGCGCGCGGTTCAGCTTAACCAAGTGGCACGCAATCTGGATATCGGCGCACAATCTGCGGTCAAAGCAGGTGTCTATATGCGACGCGCTATCGCGCTAAACCCTGAGGATGCCGCAGCAAACTACTGGTATGGCACCATGCTGACTGAAGGTGGTGGCTTTAAAGAAGGTATTCCT
>JBAQKP010000167.1:0-1583 GCA_049301135.1 Moraxellaceae bacterium
ATTGGAAAGCATTGCCAATATTTAAAATTGATTGCAGTATAAGTGTATGGAAAAATCCTTCTATTTTCGACGTCTATGAATCACCCATTCTAAAATAAGCGTTCGACGTCCACCGGTTCTAAAATAAGCGTGGGATTAATATGGAAACCAGGCCAGGAAAAACCATGAGATTTTCGGTGTTTTTAACGGTTAATTAAGCGATTCCTGAATAAATAAAGTGAGGGACTCTTCTGTTGGTTTGGCGTCGAAATTGACAACGCCTCCATCGGGTTTGACCATTTTAATGGTTGGGAACCCTTCGACTCCGTACTTGGTCATGAGCATTTTGGTTTCTTCATCCTCGTTTGTGCAGTCGATTTCGGTCATTTTAACAGTGTATCCATTAACGGTCTTGCCATCATTGTCGGCCTTTATTTTTTCCCAAATTGGTTTGAGCTTCTGGCAATGGGGGCACCACGTGGTGGAAAACACCATGCATTCGGCGGTTCCCTTGGAGTCGGCAACTTCCAATCCTTCTTGCGTGGAGCTTGGCGACAGAACAAACCAGTAAAGCGCAAGCAGACCTAAAACAGAGGCCCCTATAATACACCACATTTTGGCAGACATGGACGGCAACCGAAACGACATTATACTAGACAAATACATTTTTCGGGTGGAGCCCAACGAGCGAGACATAAAGGCAATATTGTGATGTACACTAATGCTCTTTCGCGCACCAAATGGAACCCTCGTGGAGCTATGTATAAATGATTTCACGACTGACGCGGATTTTTACACGGCGGTGTTGCGCATTCTTTTCCCCGAGTAATACAATGGCACACAAAACCCGCAATCACATCAAGCGCAATGGTACACGAAAACGCGTCTTTAAACCATCCGATTACATAAGTGGTGATGGATTTTTAACAAGCATATGGGGGCCATCAGCGTGGCACACGCTGCATATAATCTCGTTCAATTATCCGATTAAACCAACGGCGGAGGACAAGACAAATTATAGAAATTTTGTGTTGTCGTTGCAAAACGTGTTGCCATGCGGCAAGTGTCGAGCAAACCTGAAAAAGAATTTTGCGAAGCTGCCATTGACAAAGGCGCACATGGCAGGTCGTGATGTGTTTTCGAGGTACATGTATAATCTGCATGAACTAATAAATAAAATGCTTGGTAAAACATCTGGATTGACGTATTGCGATGTGCGTGAAAGATACGAGCATTTTCGATCACGATGTACTGAATTAGAGCCTGAAACAAAGGAAAAGGGATGTGTGAAACCCCTATATGGAACAAAATCGCGATGTGTGATTAAGATTGTTCCACACACTAGTACAGAAGAGACGCTGCAAATCGACGACAAGTGTTTGAAGCATAAATGAACCAATGTTTTCTCGTGTTTGAATATAGACGGCGGATGAATATTAAGGATGATATGCTGCGGTTTTACCGTTTAAAATCCGAGTACGAGTCCAAGGACAAGAGCAAATGCATAAATTGTCATCAGTCTGGTGGCTCGGTGTTTCAGAGCAAATACGATGAGCGGGCGGAAGGTCGTGTGTTGTTGGCAAAATGTGGACACACTGTAGCGC
>JBAQKP010000168.1:0-13956 GCA_049301135.1 Moraxellaceae bacterium
CACCACCGCAACACCCGCGGCCTGACACACCTCAGCAATCCGCTCATCGTCGGTCGCCACACAAATATCATCGACCCCACGCACTTTACGTGCCTGATCGACCACCCGCAGCACCATCGGTTTACCATGAATCTCCAGCAATGGCTTACCCGGTAAACGTGAACTGGCATAGCGTGCCGGAATCACCAAATGACGCATACACTTTCTCCTGACTCATTCGTTTAATCGGCTGTGGGCACTAGCCCGACAGCACTGAGTTGCTGATGCAACACCCGATAACAGCCTTCTGACAGGCTGGCCTCAACGGGTAGCACCCAACCATTGACCCCAAGACCAAATAACTTCACCGCATCCTTGCCCGTAGTAACCATCGGCAGCCCATCAGCAAACGCCACATCAGCCGCCACATAATCGTGATGATCGGCAAATGCATGTTCAATCACCACAAAACCTAAGGCACGCAACTGCTGAAAAAACCGCGCCGGATGACCAATTCCCGCCACAGCATGCACACGATCACCGGCACAGGGCTTGATATCATCGTGCTGCTGCATTAGGTTCAGTGGCTGGAGTGGCTGCGCTAACAGTTGCATCTGTAAATCAGTATCTGTCAACTCAGTATCCGTCTGACCATGGATCAACACAGTACTGTGCTGTAAGCGCTTGGCCGACTCGCGCAAGCTACCGGCTGGCAACAACCAGCCACTGCCGATCCCGCGCGCCGCATCTAATACGATCCATTCGATATCGCGTGCCAAAGCCAAGTGCTGTAAGCCATCATCACTTAAAATCAGCTCGATCTCAGGATGCGCGGCCAACAAGCACTCAATCGCAGCCTGTCGATTCGGCGCGACTGCCATCGGCACGCCGGTCTGCTGCACGATCAACACCGGCTCATCGCCAACCTGATCAGGGGTGGCCTCAGCAGTCACCAACCTCGGAAACCCGTCTAACTCCTCTGGATCAGTGACCGCCTGATCTTTTGCCGCACTGATCTGCACGCCATCGAGTGTTGCAGCGCTGATCTTTGCACCGCTGATCTTTGCACCATAACCTCGACTGATGACACCCACATTGAGCTGGTAGTGCTGCTGTAAGTATTTGACCAGATGAATAATCAACGGTGTTTTGCCGCTGCCACCCACCGTAATATTACCCACCACCATCACCGGCACAGGCGCACGATACGCCTGTTGCCAGCCGAACCGATAGCTGAGTCGGATTAGACCCGTCACCGCCGCATACACTGCCGACAACGGCAACAAAAACACCAACCACCACGCCTGTCGTTGCCATGCGGCAGGTAACCACTGCTTGATGTCGGCCATGCGTGCATCCTTTTGGTTAGAGCGGAAGACCGTCGTCAAAATTACGTTGATGTAATTGCGCATATAGCCCACCATGCGCTAACAACTCGGTATGGCTGCCCTGCTCCACAATCCGACCTTTGTCCATCACCACAATCCGATCCGCTTGCTCAATGGTGGACAAGCGGTGCGCGATCACAATCGTGGTACGGTCTTGCATCGCCGTATTGAGTGCTTGCTGAATATAATGCTCCGACTCATTGTCCAACGCACTGGTCGCTTCATCCAAAATCAAAATCGGCGCATCCTTCAGTAACGCCCGTGCAATCGCCAAGCGCTGCCGTTGCCCGCCAGACAATGACAAACCGCTTTCACCAATCAGCGTGTCATAGCCTTGTGGCAATTTTTCGATAAATTGATCTGCATACGCCGCCGCCGCCGCCGCACGCACCTCATCGAGTGACTTACTCGACAACTGACCATAAGCAATATTTTCGCGCACACTGCGATCAAATAAAATCACCTGCTGCCCAACACTCGCGATCTGACTGCGCAAACAATCCAAGCGTAGCGCCTGTACCGGCTCACCATCAAACAACAACTCACCACGACTAATCTCTTGGCCACGGGTCAGCAAATTAATCAAGCTGGTTTTGCCCGCACCACTACGCCCGACCACTGCAATGGTTTCACCGGCCTGAATGGTTAAATTAAAATCATCCAGCGCCGTCGTGCCATCTGGATAATCAAAACCGACCGCGCGAAACTCAATGTTGCCGTGTAGGCGGCGCTCAATCGTGCCGTTGTCTGGTTCAGCCGGTTGATCAATCAGCGCAAACACCGAGGCCGCTGCCGCAACACCGCGCTGAATCTGTTGGTTAATATCAGTCAAGGCGCGTACTGGCTTACTCAGCAAACCCGCCGCACCGATATAAGCAATAAACTCACCCGCACTGGTATCGCCAAACACTTCAGGCCGCAACGCCAAGTACACCACCACCGCCATCGCAGTTGCCATCAGCAACTGTACAGCAGGCGTGTTAATACTCGCGGTAATCACGACCTTCAGGCCTTTTTTTAGATTATCGCGAGAGGCTTGTTCAAAGCGTGCCGCTTCATACGGTAAGCCACCGTAGTTTTTCACCACACTATAGCCGTTGATGGTTTCATTGACGATGTGGCTGACCTCACCCATCGAATCTTGAATCTGCTGCGACAAGCGCCGAAACCGTTTACCCGCATAACGTACCAATAACGCAATAAACGGAATCACCGCCAGCAACGTTAGCGATAAACGCCAATTGGTATAAAACAAAAATCCCAACAACCCAACAACCACCAACCCATCACGCAGCAAAGTTTTCAGTGAATCGGTCGCCGCGCCGGTCACTTGCTCCACATCAAAAATCAACTTGGCCGACAAATGTCCGCTGGAATTGGCCAAATAAAATGCGGTCGGCAATTTAATCAGTTGATTAAACACCTCTATACGCAACTGATAGACCAAGCTGCGCGCCATCACCGCACTAAAATAATTACCTAAAAATGCACCTATACCACGCACCACAAAGAGCAAAATAATAAAAGCTGGAAATAGGTTCATCGACTCGCGATGCCCGCCATTAATCGCATCAATAATAAACTGCATAAGTTTGGCAACGGCCACTTCGGTCGCCGCATTGATGGTAAAGCCTAGAACGACCAATAAAATCGCCCACCAATACGATTTTAAATAGCTAATCAGGCGTAGATAAATCGTCAAATTTGACACGTTAAGGACGCTCTCCGACTGGCACACGAGTGCTGATATTAATATTCACAAAACCAACTTTGCCCGCCACATCCATCACGCGCACCACCGACTGATGATTGGCTTTACCGTCAGCAGCAATCACCAGTGGTAAGCGTGCATCGCTGGATCTGGCTTGTTTTAACGCGGCCGTCAATTCCGCTTCGCTATCACCCAGCAATGGCTGGCCATTGACGTGATACTTGCCATCAGCACTGATCGCCACTTCGACCTTTTTCGGTTGCTTGCCCGCTGGGACACCAGTCGCTTGCGGCAACACCAAATTCAACCGACTGTGCTGATTAAAGGTGGTCGACAACAATAAAAACACCACCAAAAACAGCAGACAATCAATCATCGGCGTGAGGTTCATCTCCAACGGCTCAATCTTCGGCTTGCGAAATTTCATTGGATCGGCCTCAGGTTAACAGTCGGCGCGTTGTTGCAGCAGCGACGCGGGCATCTCATCTAGATGCAAGGCTGAGGTCGCACTGACATGCGGCGCAGTACCAGGCCCGAGTAGACCGTGAGTCAATCGACTGGCCTGCTCCTCCATTTCTACTGCCAGATCGACAACTTTACGTTGATAGTAGCGATACGCCACCAAGGCCGGAATCGCCACCACCATACCGGCCGCCGTGGTAATCAACGCTTGCGAAATCCCCCCCGCCAACAGGGCGGGATCGGTCGTCCCCCCAGCATTGACGGCCAAAAAAGACTCAATAATCCCCAGCACCGTACCGAGCAAGCCCAGCAACGGCGCGATATTGCCAATCGTGCCGAGGAGGTTCAAGTTTTTTTCGAGGCGATGAATCTGGCTACTGGCGCGGCTTTGCATCTGCAAAGTCATATAATCCAGACCTGCACCGGCGTTTAACACGCCTGCCGCCAAAATATCACCGAGCGGACTGGCATGCTGAATTTGCCGTAACTCCTGCTCACTCAACTGACCTTGATCAATTTTTTTGACCAAACGATCCGCCAAGCCCAGCGGTGCAATTTTTTGCGCACGCATCCGTACCGCCCGCTCCAAAGTAATCACTAAGGCAATCACTGAGCAGAGCAAGATCGGTGCCATCAGCCAGCCACCGGCGTAAATCAGTTCCCACATTTAAGCAATCCTCGTTGTTGTTATCTGGAAGGGCGGCTCAAGCGGCCATCAGCCCAACTCTTCAGTCGGCTGACCCATCACCGCCAAAATCCCATCCAGCTCATCCAGTGAATGATAGCGGATGGTCAGGCGGCCTTTGCCCTTGTCATTGTGTTCGATCTGCACGGGCGCACCGAATCGCTCCGACAAACGTTGACTGAGCTTTTCGACATCCGGCGGCAACACCCGCATTGGCTTGGTCGGGGCAGGATTAAGGCGATCCCGAATCAACTGTTCGGTCTGGCGTACTGACAGCCCACGCGAGACCACTTCACGCGCCAGCTCAATCTGGGTTGCTGCGTCAAGCGACAGTAACGCACGCGCATGTCCCATGTCCAAGTCGCCATGTTCTAGCAAGGTTTTAACTTCGGCTTGCAGGCCGATCAGCCGCAGCAAATTGGATACTGTGGTGCGGGCTTTGCCGACCGCATCGGCGATCTCTTGATGACTCATGCCAAATTCATCATGAAAGCGTTGCAGCGCATTGGCCTGTTCCATCGGTGACAGGTCTTCGCGCTGAATGTTTTCGATCAGCGCCAATGCAATCGCCAGCTCATCCGGCAGATCGCGAATAATCGCTGGAATATGCGTTAGACCGGCTTGTTTGGCGGCACGCCAGCGTCGTTCACCGGCGACAATTTCGTACTGCACGCCCTGTAGCGCTGGATTGCCACCGAGACGACGCACCACAATCGGCTGCATCACCCCATGTCGCTGAATCGATGCCGCCAGATCATTTAAACTCTCTGGACTCATCTCACGACGTGGCTGGTACTCGCCGCGCTGTAAGCATTCGAGTGCCAACTCATCAAGCTGCGCACCCGCATGGCTGGACTGGCTGTTTTGCACGTCGTCACGCGCTTGCTTAATCGAACCCAACAACGCATCCAAACCGCGTCCTTGGGCTAACCCTCGTTTTTTCATGCGACCTTTCCTTTTGCCTTTTTCTTTTTACTTTGCCGGATCACTTCCGCCGCCAAATTTAAATACGCCAACGAACCACGTGAATTTTTATCAAAAAACATCACCGGCAAACCATGCGCAGGGGCTTCAGCCAAGCGCACATTACGCGGGATCACGGTTTGTAGCATTTGCTCTGGAAAATGTTTTTCAAGCTCGCGCGACACATCATTGGTCAAGGTATTGCGTGGATCGTACAAGGTGCGCACCACGCCACGAATATGCAACGCCGGATTTAGGGTACTGCGAATCCGCTCCACCGTAGCGGCCAGATCGGCCAGCCCTTCGAGCGCGTAATATTCGCACTGCATTGGGATGATCACCCCATCGGCAGCACACAACGCATTCACGGTGAGCAAGTTTAAGCTGGGCGCACAATCAATCAAAATATAATCAAACTGACTGGCAATCCGGCCAATCGCGTCTTTGAGTACATACTCACGCCGATTTTTCTCAAACAGCGATAGCTCAATCCCAGAGAGCTCACGATTAGCACCGATCACTTTATAGCCAGCATCGGTCGGCTGAATCACCGCTTCAATCGGGGCATCATCCAGCAACACGTCGGCCACGCTATACGGCAGATCGGTTTTTTGCAGACCAGAACCCATGGTCGCGTTGCCTTGTGGATCAAGGTCAATCAGCAACACGCGTTTTTTCAGTACACCTAATGAAGCGGCTAAATTTACCGCTGTGGTGGTTTTACCCACACCACCTTTCTGGTTGGCAATCGCCAGAATCTCGGTCATCTTGGGTGATCATCCATCATAAAATCAATCGGTTCACACAGCAGGCTTGCCGTCTTTGGGTCGCAATACAATCAAATGCCGTGCTTCATCCAGATTCGGCACATGCAATAACACCACTTGCTGCTGATAGTCGGCTTGTAGTTGCTGCATTTCTTCGCTCGGTAACAGTGCTTTCATCGCGGCCAACACGCCATGTGGCGCCAAATAAGGCTGGCCGACTTGGGCAAAATCAGTCAACGCCGCAAACGCCCGACTGGTCACCACATTAAACTGCCCCAACTCACGCTGCGCCGCTTGATCTTCGACGCGGACATGCACCGGCTTGGCATTACTGACCTTGAGATCAGCGGTCACTTGGCGTAAAAAACGAATTTTTTTACTGTTCGAGTCGAGCAACACGCACTCACGCTCCGGCTGACAGATCGCAATCACCATCCCTGGCAAGCCGCCGCCTGTGCCAATGTCGAGCAAGCGACCGGCGGGCAAATGCGGCAAAATACTCAAGCTGTCCAGCAAGTGGCGTACCAACATCGCTTCTGGCTCACGGATCGAGGTCAGGTTAAATGCCTTGTTCCACAGCGCCAGTTGGTCTTGATATTGCAACAAACGATTCAGCGTTTCATCACTCAGGCTCAGTCCCATTTGGGTCACGCCGGTTTTTAAACTAGTCAACAAAGGGTGCATGCTCAATCCAGCAAAATCAGGCCAGTAACGGGATACAAATCAGTCAGTCAACCGCGTTCGGGTGGCTTGTCGCGCATGAATCATAGCATGGCTGGGCTGATCTATGGGCATTGCTGCTTTTTGCTGGGCAAAAAAACACCCCGCAGTTTTAGTCAAACTGCGAGGTGTTTTTGAGCACAACGCTAATTAAAGCGCGACCCGAAACGCTTACTGGGCAGCAGCAGCGGCCGCTTGGGCAGCAGCAACTTCTTCAGCAAAGTTTTCTTGCTTCTTCTCGATGCCTTCACCGACTTCCAAACGCACCACTTGAGTGACGGTCATGCCAGCCGCTTTCAGTACGTCAGCAACTTTTTTCTCGTTGTCGATCACGTACATCTGACGGGTCAAGGTGACTTCGTTCAGAAACTTGTCCAGTGAACCGGTGATCATTTTTTCAACGATGTTTTCTGGTTTGCCTGACTCACGGGCTTTAGCGGCGAAAATTTCTTTTTCGCGTGCCAAGATGTCCGCAGGAACGTCTTCAGCGTTGATCGCCATTGGATTAAATGCCGCAACGTGCATCGCTACGCCTTTGCCGGTTTCATCGTTGCCGCCGCTATAAGCGACTGCTACACCGATTTTTAGACCATGCTTGTACACCGCCAAGTTTTCGCCTTCAACGATGGTGGCGCGACGCACTTGGATGTTTTCACCGATTTTTTGTACCAAGGCAACACGGGCTTCTTCGACAGTCACGCCGTCTGCATAGGCGAGACCGGCAATGACCGCAACGTCAGTTTGGCTGTTGGCCAGTGCCACTTGTGCCACTTGATTGGCAAATGCAGCAAAGTTGTCATCTTTGGCAACGAAGTCGGTTTGGCTGTTGACTTCGAGCAGCAGGGCTTTGTTGCCCTCTTGCGCGATGATGATGGCGCCGTCAGCAGCGATGTTACCGGCTTTTTTGGCGGCTTTGGCTTGGCCTGATTTACGCAGGTTATCAATCGACAGTTCGATATCGCCACCAGCCTCTTCCAGTGCTTTTTTGCATTCCATCATGCCCAAACCAGTGCGGTCGCGCAGTTCTTTTACCATGCTTGCTGTAATAGCGGTCATGTTGTGTTCCTCAATATCTGTCTAAAAGATCAGTGTAAAAATCCGGTATAAAAAAAGCGACCCATGCGTGATACGTCTGGGCCGCCAGCAATCTTGGGTGGTCTGGCATGCTGTCAGATTGCGATGAACGCCAAATGACAGACGCTGCCAGATCCGCGCGGCTTAGGCCTCAGGCTGTGCAGCTTCTTCAGCAGCAGGTGCAGCTTCAACAGCAGCAGCATCACCTTTGGCTTGTGCATTGCTTTGGGTTTGGGCGTATTCTTTACCGGCGATGATGGCATTGGCCATGGCGCTGGCGTACAAGGTCACAGCGCGGATCGCGTCGTCGTTACCAGGGATGATGTAGTCAACACCATCTGGATTCGAGTTCGAGTCAACGATACCGATGACTGGAATACCCAAGTTTTTGGCTTCTTTGATTGCAATCGCTTCATGATCAACGTCGATGATGAACAGTGCGTCAGGTAGACCGCCCATGTTCTTGATCCCACCGAGTGAACGCTCTAGCTTTTCCATTTCGCGGGTGCGTTCTAGCGCTTCACGCTTGGTCAGCTTGGCGAATGTACCGTCTTGTGATTGGGTTTCCAATTCTTTCAAGCGGTTAATCGACTGACGCAGGGTTTTCCAGTTGGTCAGCATACCGCCTAACCAGCGATGATCAACGTAAGGCTGACCGGCGCGTTGCGCTTGCTCACGGATGATGTTGCTGGCAGCACGCTTAGTACCAACAAACAGAACCTTGTTCTTTTTGCTGGCCAAGTTATTGACGTAGTTCAGTGCATCGTTCAACGCAGGCACAGTGTGCTCAAGGTTGATGATGTGAATCTTGTTGCGTGCGCCGAAAATAAACGGCTTCATTTTTGGGTTCCAGAAACGCGTCTGGTGACCAAAGTGTGCGCCTGCTTGTAACAGATCACGCATGCTAACTTGATAGCTTGACATAAGATGTCCTTTAAAAAGATTGGGTTAGGCCTCCATACACCCGCAACGTCCACTTGTCGTTTTTTGTGTAGATCATTTCTACAAAACAAAAAAAGCCAAGCACCCAGACGTTGTGTCGGCGCATGTGCGGATTTTTTCCTGTCATCGCGGCTTACAGATCAATGCGTTGCATTTACCAAAAGCATTTGCGAAAACAGGGCGCACTTTATACCATATCTGTCTGTATTTGACAAAGCCCCAGTGGACTCGATGCGTTCGCTCGACACGGTGAGGTTTTTTGACCAAGAGAGATTGCATGAACAGTTTAATGACCCCGCCCTATTCGCTGATTAAGTCAGCCGAAGACATCGAGAAAATGCGCACGGCAGGACGGCTCGCGGCTGAGGTGCTCGACATGATCGCACCTTACGTCAAGGTCGGTGTCAGCACGGCCGAGTTGGATCAAATTTGTCATGACTATATTGTCAACGTACAACAGGCGATTCCTGCGCCGCTGAATTATCGTGGTTTTCCCAAGTCCATCTGTACGTCGGTCAATCACGTGGTCTGTCATGGCATCCCGAGTGAAGGCAAATTTTTAAAAACCGGCGATATTATCAATATCGACATTACGGTGATTAAAGATGGCTTTCACGGCGATACCAGTAAGATGTTTACGCTCGGCGAAGGCTCGATCTTGGCGCAGCGAATTTGTCAGGTCGCGCAAGAGGCGATGTATCGTGGCATGAAAACCGTCAAAGCAGGCTCGTATGTCGGTGACATCGGCGCGGCGATTCAAAAGTATGTCGAGGCACAACGCTTTAGTGTGGTGCGTGAATACTGTGGGCATGGCATCGGTCGGGTGTTTCACGAAGATCCGCAGATTTTGCACTATGGTCAGGCGGGTACGGGCATGCGTTTAGAGGCGGGCATGACCTTTACCATTGAGCCGATGGTGAATGCGGGCACGTGGCAGACTCGCCTACTCGGGGATAAATGGACGGTGGTGACCAAAGACCATAAACTGTCGGCGCAGTGGGAGCATACGATTCTGGTCACCGAAACAGGGATTGAGGTGCTGACTGCCCGTCCTGATGAGGATTTGAGTTTTTTAAATAGTTGATTTTGGGCTGCGACCAACCATTGTCTGGGTTGGTCGCGGCTGATTGTACCTATGCGAGCTGTTTAAACGTTTTGATATTTTTGGCGAACACTAAATAAAATCGTGCATATTACTTAACCTCGGTCGTTCCTCGTCAATAAACACGCGCAGTGCTTTGATGTCGTCAACTGAGGTCAAAATACCCTTTGACGCTTCGATAACCGCTTGTATGGCTGCTGAATCTTCATTGTCAAGATCATCAGAAAGATTCAACAATTTTTCCTGCCAAGTGCCTGTATATATCCTGTTTTTAAACTCATCAGGTGTAGATTCGGCAGGACCATCTTCAGTCATGACATAGTCATGCGCGTAGTAAACTCTACTTTGTTTTGCATTCATTTTAAAATCAATAACAACTTCTGTGCTGGCCCAAGTACCTTCGACACAAGCATTTTCGCCACAGCGTTCACCCTCTTCCTCATGGCTATCTAACCAGCCACTTATTTTTTCAATCACTGCACTCATATTGTTTTTCCTGTGTTTACTGACATGACTCAAGTAGAGCCTGTCGTTAGGGGGTCGCTCCTGCTGACTTCATTTTACAGTGGACTTATTTATGTGTCAAAAATCAGATTGTCCAGCCCATAACATCTGCACCGCATCGAGTTTTTGCGCTGATTTATCGTGCAATTAAGATGCTAGCAGCCTATCGTATTCGGCGTGTGAGCCAATCCAAACCCACAAAAAACCATCTTCAATCGGTGTTGCAATCGCGCGATAATTGATCCCCACACGCACCGACCACACTTTGCCACACTTTTTGAAATGCAATGATGGATGCGATGGATTAGCTTTTAGTCGCAAAAAATTGCGATCAGCCAAATGCTGTATTTCAATAGGTAACCGGTCATAACACGCCCAAAAATGCGAGGAGGCGTGATGAATCATAGCGGCTTGCTCTGTCCTGCTTGATGCTCAGCCACTGCGCTATTGATGAGAAAATCGAGTTTGCCGTTATTTGAGTCTTGCTCAAGCTGCTGATCCCAACGGGTGTGATCAAGTGCAACAATCCAATCGCGCAAAGTGGTGAATGACTTTGGGTCAAGGGCGGCAATCTCGCGTTCTAAGCATTCAATTTGGGTCATGGCAAGTTCTCCAAGTATTGACCTGATCATAGCAAATTTCGCCAAAAACACAAAAACCGCTTTGCAACACGCCTTAAAATCGGTTGCACTGATTTACCGTGATCTTCCGAAACAACACACGAATTTTGCTATAACCAGCCTGCCCGCTCTGCTATTCTTGGCCAGTTTTTTGATCAAGGGATTGCGCCCATGTCCGTCTCACAAGCTGCCCTGCCGGTATTCCCTACGCCCGAATCTTGCTTTAACGAGTCTGAAGGCCTACGCAGCCTAAACCAGTGGCGCGTGGCCTTAGATCGTGCGCTGGATGACGCACTCGCGCTCGGCGATGATATTCGCGATGTGGTGCTGGCGCGGGCAGATGCGATTGATCGACTGCTACGACTGCTCTGGCAACGCCAAACCCTCGTTCAACATGGCCTTGCCCTGATTGCAGTCGGTGGTTATGGTCGTGCCGAAATGCTGCCCTACTCTGATGTCGATATCATGATCCTGAGTCGGGAGCCACTGTCGGTCGAACTCAGCGAACGGGTATCCAGCTTTGTGTCGAGCCTGTGGGATGTTGGACTTGCACCCGGTGTCAGTGTACGGACAATGGACGAGTGCCTAGACATCGCCAATGACTTGACCGTGGCGACCAGTTTGGTTGAATCTCGGCTGATTGATGGCGATGCGGATCTGGCACAAATGCCGCGCCGTGTGGTGTCGCAAACATGGTCAGATCGCAGTTTTTTTGACCAAAAAATGCAAGAACAACAACAGCGTTACGCCCAGCACAACGACACTGAATACAATCTTGAACCCGACATCAAAAATGCGCCTGGTGGCCTGCGTGATATTAATCAAATCGGCTGGATCACCAAGCGGCATTTTCGCGTGGTGCGCTTGTATGACTTGGTGCATCTGGGCTTTATCAGTGAGTTTGAGTACCGCGAACTGCGCGATGCCGAAAATTTCCTATGGCGGGTTCGTTATCATTTGCATCGCATGACCAAGCGCAATGAAAACCGCTTATTATTTGATTATCAACGCGATATTGCCCAGCGCATGGGCTATGTTGCGCCGCCGGATGATCTGGACAATCGCAATGCAGCGGTTGAGCAGTTTATGAAAGATTATTATCGGGTGGCGATGAAAGTCTCGACTTTAAACGAGATGCTGCTGGCGTATTTTTACGAATCGGTGATCGAACCGCGTTTACCGACTGAACAACAGCCACAAATTAGTCAGCTGAATGATCGTTTTGATCTGGTGGGTGGCAAGCTCGCCGTGCGGCATCATCGGGTGTTTGCTGAAACCCCGAGTGCGATTTTAGAGATTTTCTTCCATATTGCGAGTAATGCCGAGATCACAGGGATTCGCGCCCGCACCTTGCGTTTGCTGATGCTGGCCGCCAAATCCATTGATCAAAACTTTAGACAAAATCCTGCACATCGCGGGCTGTTTATGGCGATTTTGCGTGCGCCGTATCGACTGTACGAAACGCTACGCGCCATGAAACGCTACGGGGTGCTCGGCAACTATTTGCCAGCATTTGGCCAGATTATCGGGCTGATGCAATATGATTTGTTTCATATTTATACCGTCGATGCGCATACGTTGCTGCTAGTACGCAACCTGCGCCGCTTTGCTGACCCAGACTATGAAGAAGCCTTTCCGGTGGTCAGTCCGGTGTTTAACCGACTGGAACGCAAAGAAATCGTCTATTTGGCCGCGCTATTTCATGATATTGCCAAAGGGCGTGGCGGTGATCACAGTGAGCTGGGTGCAGCGGATGCGATTGAGTTCTGTATTGCGCACGGCTTAAGCCCGCGTGATGCCAATATCGTGGCGTGGCTAGTGAATAACCATCTGCTGATGTCACTGACTGCGCAGAAAAAAGACATTGCCGATCCCGAAGTGGTGCAAGAATTTGCGCAAAAAGTCGGCGATATGCTGCATCTGGATTATTTGTTTACCCTGACAGTGGCCGATATTAACGCGACCAATCCAAAGCTGTGGAACACATGGCGCGCCTCGCTGTTACGCACGCTATATGCACAAGCGCGGCGGGTGCTACGGCGTGGCTTGGATACGCCATTTGAGCGGCAAGCTTTGATCGACGACACCAAAGACCAAGCCATGCAGCAACTGGCTGACCGTTACGACCCTGAAGCGATTGAGCAAATCTGGCAGGAACTCGGCGATGACTATTTCCTGCGTGAACGTCCTAGTGATGTGATTTGGCATACCAGTGCGATTCTGCGGCATGCCGACAATCCTGCGCCGTTGGTGCTGCTGCGCGAACATCGCCAGCTCTCGGTCGATGCGGTACAGATCTTCGTGTACACGCAAGATCAGCCGAATCTGTTTGCCGCTACGGTGACGCTTTTTGATCAGATGGATCTGGACGTACAGGACGCGCGGATTATTACTGCGCCAAAAGCCTTTTCACTCGACACCTATGTGGTGCTGGATCGGCTCGGTACGTTGCTGAGTGACCCTGAGCGGCAGCAGTATATTTGCCAGACCTTAAGCCAAACACTGGCACAACCGGATAACTATCCGGCAGTGGTCAAGCGGCGCTTACCGCGTCAGCTCAAGCACTTTTCGGTACAAAACGAAGTGCATATCGGCTTTCATGCACCGAGTCAGCACAACGTGGTCGAAGTGATGACACTCGACCGGCCGGGGCTATTGGCAAGGATTGGGCTGTTGTTTATGCAATCGGGTATCGAGATTCACTCGGCACGGATTACCACACTCGGTGAGCGCGCGGAAGACGTGTTTTTTGTGACAGCTCAAGATGGTCAGCCACTATTACCGGAACATGCCGACTCGCTCAAGCAGCAGTTGAATCAGGCACTCGATGATGATTTTGACAGCTTAAACTTGAGTCCTTAGCCGACTTTGCGCTGCTTGCTGAGCATTTAATATGATGTTTTTGGACGTTTGATGATGAACCCTGATTTAGCCCTGTTACACCCGTATCCGTTTGAAAAACTGGCCGCGCTGTTTCGCGATTTAACCCCGCCTGCGCACCTCAACAATATCGCGCTGTCGATTGGCGAACCGAAACAC
>JBAQKP010000169.1:0-9232 GCA_049301135.1 Moraxellaceae bacterium
GGGTTTTGTGGTGGTGTCGCAATTGAATGCACGCTTGGTACGGCGGTTTGGCATGTTTAAAGTGTTTGCCTGTGGCGCGTTGATTCAGTGGGTTGGCGGTATGAGCTTGATGATACTTGCACTGACGCCTTGGGTCAGTTTGCCGCTGGTCTATGCGATTTTGTTTATGACCATCGCTGCGATTGGGCTGACCGTACCGAACAGCACCGCGATGGCACTGGCGGAGCAGGGACAACAGGCGGGCATGGCCAGTGCACTGATGGGCGCAATGCAGTTTGGCTTGGGGCTGTTGGGCGGCGCGGTGTTGCATGCGCTGGGCTTGTCTGAGGTGTTGGGGATCGGGGTAATGATGGCGCTGATGATCAGTTTGGGCGGTGTGGTGTTGTGGCGCTATCGGGTGAGATTAAATCGGGTTGCGCATTAACTCTGAACACTAGTCTTTAAAATAGCGCATCAGCCCGTCGAGCAGCAGATTGTCCCGAATGGTGAGGCCATTTGGGGCGTCGATAAATCCGGCAAACAACGCCGCATCACCGCCAGTCAACACCAGTTTACGCTGTGGGTCGTGGCGCAGGATTTTTTCAATTGCACCAATCAAGCCCAGCAAAATGCCATGATGCACCGCGTCCTCCGTGCAGCGACCGGCTTGCAGATTATCAAATGCCCCATCTGGTACTTGCACTCGCCGTGTGCCGAGTGCAAGTGCTTCGCGTTGTAAGTATAAACTCGGCAAAATATAACCGCCCAAGTGCTGCTGATCGTCCAACAAGTCTAATGTTAACGCCGTGCCACAGCCGACGATCAGATACTGTTGTGCTTGCCCAGCCAATGCCAGCACTTGCAACCAGCGATCAATACCGAGCCGCGATGGATCATCGTAGCCGGTGATCAGACCCTGACATTCGGGTAATACTTGGGCAAACTTTACGGGAATATTCAAGCGGGCAAGGGTCTTTTTGATGCGTTGATTGGCGCGGGCATCAAGTACAGACGAAATCAAAATGCTTGCGGCCGCAAAACCCGCGAACCGATCTGTTAAGCCGAGCAGCAAGTCTGCCGGTGACTGCAAATGCAACTCCGCGCCGTGTTCGAGCAATCCGGTCGGGTCGGTCAGCCAGTATTTTAAACGGGTATTGCCCAGATCCAGCCAGAGTTGCCGCATATGTAAGGTATTTCCGGTAAAAATTGCATAAAGCGTTCTGTGTTGGAGGTACAGCGCGGTTACTGACCTTGATGAATCCGCCGCAACTGCCCGCTATAGATGAGTTGTAGCCCGTCACTACTGATCACCCGCAGTGCGCCATCTGCTGCCACGCCGTCAGCACGCCCGATCACCAAGCGCTGGTTCGGTAGGGTGACTTGTACGGTCTGATTGGCCATCAGGTCACACTGAGTAAAGCGAGCAGGCAACTCTGGGCTGGCTTGATCAAAGCGCTGAACGGCTTTAACCAGCGCAAGGTAAATTTGACTGGCCAGTGTGGGCAGCGCAATCGGGGTGTGTAGCAATGAGGACAGGTCAGTCACTGTTTGGTCATGTACATAGTTTTGCATAAAAGTGAGGTTAATGCCGACCCCGATAATCACCTGTTGTAAGGATTTGGCTTCAATCAAAATCCCACCGAATTTGCGCAGTTCACCGGCATGTTGATGATACAGGTCGTTTGGCCATTTAACCCCTGTGCCGATCAGCGGTGAGAGTAACGGAATCTGTAGGATAGCCAGCGCGACTTCTAGTGCGAGGCGACCTTGAATCGGTTGTTTGATCGGCAGGCAGGCCGATAGATATAGGTTGCCGTGCGGTGATTGCCAGACCCGACCGGCTTGGCCTTTGCCTTGAGTTTGTTGGTCAGCGACGACCAGCATGCTGTCATGGCTGGCGATGGCCAAGCGTTGTAGGTATTGGTTGGTCGAGTCGATCTCGTCCAGCCAGATACAGTGTGGCGGCTGTAAGCTGAGTTGGCTCAGTGTATGCTGTAGCGCGGTCAGCTGTGTCGGCGTATCGTCGGGCAGGTTAGCCGTTGTTTTTTCGTTCGGAGCGTCGAGTGTGTTCATATCCATCTTACTGTATTTGGGGTTGGGCGCGGTGGCCGGCTTCATTGCGGGTCTGTTTGGCGTCGGTGGCGGCTTGGTGATTGTGCCGGTGTTGTTGTGGGTGTTTAGCTTGCAAGGCTTTGAGCCGACCTATCTGACCCATCTGGCGGTCGGCACATCGCTGGCGACTATTATGGTGACATCAATCAGTTCAGTGCAAGCCCATCACCGACGAGGCGCAGTACGTTGGCCGGTGGTGCGACACTTGGCGGCGGGGTTGTTGCTTGGCGCGTTTATCGGTGCAGGGATTGCGGATGCGATGCCAGCACAGGCGTTGCAGTTGGTGATCGGTTGTTTTGCGCTGTGGGTGGCTTATCAGATGTTTCGTAGCCAACAAGTGCAAAAACAGGTGTCACAGCCGGTTGAGCGGTTGCCCAGTGTGCCACAACAAGCTTTGGCGGGTGGGGTGATTGGGGTCGCGTCGGCGATTTTTGGGATTGGCGGTGGTAGTCTCACCGTGCCTTATTTGAGTCGCTACGGGGTGGTGATGCAGCAGGCGGTGGCCACGTCGGCGGCGTGTGGTATGCCGATTGCACTGGCCGGTGCGTTGGGTTTTATGTGGTTTGGTCAAGCCGTTGACAATCTCCCAGCGGGCGCATGGGGCTTTGTGCATATTCCGGCTTTTTTGGGGATTAGTGCCGCCAGTTTACTGACCGCACAATATGGGGCAAAGCTCGCGCATCAGTTACCAGCACGTTTGCTCAAGCAGTTGTTTGCGGTGTTATTGGCGGTCGTCGGTGTTGTTTTTATTCAAAAATCACAGATTTGGCAACTGGTCTTTTAGATTGTTAGTCGGTTAAAACCTCACCGTATGTCGGACAATGCTGACACAAATTGCTTTTTTTGTCGGTCTGTCAGACAATTATACAGGCGACTGAAAATCTGCTTTGCTATACAGATGTACAGGCGCAAAGCCAGTGCATCCTGTTGATTACACTGCGCTCAGCATCCAATTTATTGGCAAATCGTGTCCTGCGCTAGCCGTTCCACCTGTTGTGGTGAAGGGTTAGAGCCGTCCGCACCATTGCACGACATATAGGATTGATCATGGCATTTCAGGCAGCAGAAAGTCTATCCGAGCAGATTGCCCGTCATATTGCTGAGCAGATCATTACCGGCGAGTTGGTCGAAGGTGAGCGGATTCAAGAGTTGCGGATTGCGCGTGATTTAAATGTCAGTCGCGGTTCGGTGCGTGAGGCGTTGCTGATCCTTGAGCGCAGTTATTTGATCGAGATTTACCCGCGACGCGGCGCAATCGTGGCTGAGATGTCAGTACAGCAGATTAAGTCGTTGTTTGATGTCAGTATGTTGATCTTGGGCACGATGGTACAACGTACCAGTGAAACATGGCGGCAGTCTGACGGCGAGATGATGAACCAGTTGGTGCTGAGTTTATCTGAGCAGGTACGTGCGGGCGATATTGAACAGTTTTATGACCAGATTTTTGTGTTTTTACAAAAAACCCATCAAATGGTGAACAATGCTTATCTGGCCGATATGTTTGAAAATTTACTGCCTGCTTTACGCCGCAGTTATTTTTTAACCCTCAATACCTCGAAGCGTGAATTGCAAGAAGCCTTTGAGCTATTTCGGCATGTGATTGATGCGGTTTTGATTCGTAAAGGTGATCAGGCTGCGGTGTTTATGGAGGATTTTTGTCGGCATCTGCGTAACTTGGTGTTGGATTCGTTGGCACGCATGAAGCAAATCGAGTTGGCATGGGCGCAGCGCTCACGTCGATGAACCGCACTCCTCGATTGCCTGCGACTGACCCAATGGATATGCGTTGATGCGTTTACAAAGCCTCAAGCTGGCGGGTTTTAAATCCTTTGTTGATCCGGTGACCTTTCGCTTTCCTGACCCGCTCACCGCGATTGTTGGGCCAAACGGCTGTGGCAAATCCAATGTGATCGACGCGATTCGCTGGGTGATGGGCGAGTCGTCGGCGCGGCAGTTGCGCGGCGATGCGATGAGCGACGTGATTTTTGCCGGAACCAGTCAGCGTAAGCCGGTCGGTCAGGCCAGTGTTGAGCTGGTGTTTGAAAACACGCTGGGCAAACTCGGCGGCGCGTATAACCACTACACTGAGCTTGCAGTACGGCGACAAGTCACTCGCGATGGTGGTTCTGATTATTTTTTAAATGGACAACGCTGTCGGCGGCGCGACATTACCGATATTTTTCTCGGCACGGGGCTGGGCGCGCGCTCCTATGCAGTGATTCAGCAGGGCATGATCAATCGTTTGGTAGAAGCCAAACCAGATGATTTGCGCGTGTTTATTGAAGAAGCGGCGGGCGTATCGCGCTATCAATCACGGCGGCGCGAAACCGAGCAGCATCTGGAGCATACCCGTTTAAATTTGTCGCGCTTGCAGGATGTGGCTGAAGAACTCGCCAGCCAAATGCGCAGCTTAAAACGGCAAAGCCAAGCCGCCGAGCGTTATCGGGCGTTACAAACCGAGCAGCAGCAGCTGCAAGTTGAGATCGGGTCGTTGCGTGCGCAGCAGATCAGCCAACAGCAGCAGGTCTATACCGAGCAACTGAGTGTGTGGGGTGAGCAGTTTCGACAACTCAAAACCGCACAGCAGCAAACCGAGCAACAGGAACAGCACTGCACCGATGCGCTGACCACGTTACTCAGCCAAGCTGAGCCAGAGCAGCAGCGTTGGCAGGTGGCCGAACAGCAGTTGGCACAGACCAATACGCACTACGTACAGCTTGAGCAACAACTGCAACAACTGAGCCATCAGCAACAAGCACTGACACAACAACAAGAGGTGTTGGCCGAGCAATTACAACTCGACCAAACCAACCTCGACCAACTGGAGCAGCAACGCCAACAGACCTGCCGTAGCCTTCAGCAGTTGGCCGATCCTGAGCAGTTACGCGAGGCGCTCAATATCGCGGAGCAGGCGTGGCGACGTTGGCAGGCCGACGAACAGCAACAGCAACAACAACTGAGCCGACTACAACAACAACGCCAACAGATGCAGCAACAGCAAGCCGCCTTAGAAAAACAGCAGCAACGCGCTAGTCAGCAGATTCAGCAACTCGAACAACACCAGCAGCAGCTTGCCGCTAGCACCGATGCTGCGCAATTATCAGAGATTGAGCAGCAGCTAGACGAGATAGGCACTCTCCACCAACAGTCAAGCCAGCAGCAACAACAGCTAGAGCAACAGCATCAGCAGCTTGTGCAGACGTTGCAAGGCACGCAGCAACAGAAGCAGATCATCCAGCAACAACTGGCCGCCGCGCAAGCCGAATACACTGCCTTGCAACACATGCAAGCCGCCTTATCCGAACAGACCAAAGCACCACAGACTGAGTTACCACAAACCGAGCAAGCTGAATCAGCATCGAGTGCACGCTTGTTACACCAGTTACAACTGACCGCCGCCGGTCAGCAGCATGCCGCCGTGTTGGAAGCAATGTTGGCACGTTGGCTAATGGCACAGCCGGAAAGTTCCGGTCACATGGCAAGCCAAGCGTTACAGGCAGGGCAGGCGTATTACCGTGTGGGCTTTGTGAGTGGTTTTGCTGCGTTAGATGCCCCCAATGTACAACCGATTCAGCACTGGTTGACCGCGCCGCAGCTCTCGCTGTGGGCGGGCGTTGGGATTGTTGCTGATCACACAACGGCGTTGCGGCTGCGCGAGCGTTTGCAAGCGGGTCAATCCCTACTGACCGAAACCGGCGAGTGGGTTGGTATCGACTGGCAAGTATGCCTACGTCAAGCCACAGAACAATCGGTGCAAGGTGCGCTGACGTGTCAATTGCGTCTGACCTCGTTGCGGCAGCAAATCACTGAGCAGCAGCAACAGCTTGCCGAACAACAGCAACAACTGGCCGAGCAGCATAGCCAACTGGCCAAACTCAAGCAGCAACAGCAACAACAGACCGTACAGCAGCAACAACAGCAAAATACCCAGCGCCAGCTTGAGTTAAAGCGTGCCGGTTTGCAGAGTCGTTTAAGTAGCCATGCCCAACAACAGAACCAGTTAAGTCAGCAACTCGAGCATCTGTTGCAGGCACAAGCGGATGATCAGGCCGAACTGAATGAGCTGTATCTGGAACTAGCTGCGTCACAGCTTAAAATAGAACCGGTACAGCGTGCCGTCGCTAGCTTACAGCAGCAGCGCGAAGCACTAGCCGCACAACGGCAGTACTGTTTAACGACACAGCAACACACCGAGCAGCAACGGCAGCGTCTATCGGTCGAGCAGCACACGCAACAGACCCGCGCGGAGTTGTTGCGTGAACAGATCCTGCGTCAACAGCAGCAGATGGATCAGCTTGATGCAGCGCTAAAGATTGCCAGCACAACGTTACAGTCCGTTCAGCAGCAAGTGCCTGATGCAATGTTGCAGCGTGATCAGGCGATGCAGGTGGCGCAGGCCGCCCGCAGCACATGGCAACAACGGCAAACTCGCCTACAAAGCATTCAAGCCGAGCAGCAACAGTTGATTCAGCAGCGTCATCAGCAGCAGCAAGCCGAGCAAGTGCTACGCGACCAGATGGAGCAAGCACGACTGGCATGGCAGGGCTGTAAAGCTGAATTGGCGCATGTAGACGAGCAATTTCGACAGCTACAGCGTGAGCCGCTGTCTGAAGTATCGGGTGACATCGCCCCGCGTGAGCAACAGTTAATCACCATCACTGCACAGTTGGCACGACTCGGTGAGCTAAACTTGGCCGCACCAGCGGCTTTGGCGGAGGTCAGTGCGCGGCATGCTGAATTAACGCATCAGATGGATGATCTACAGCAGACCGTCCAACAGCTTGAGCAGGCGATGCAGCAGATCGACCGAGAAACCCGCAGTGTGTTTATGCAGACCTTTGATCAGGTTAATGCCGAGTTACAGCTGTTGTTTCCGAAAGTGTTCGGCGGTGGCGAGGCGTGTTTGAGTTTAGAGGATGGTTGGCAGTCTGGGGTGCGCTTGATGGCGCGACCACCCGGCAAAAAAAATAGTAACATCAGCTTGCTATCCGGCGGTGAAAAAGCCTTGACTGCACTGGCGTTGGTGTTTGCGATTTTTCGATTGAACCCTGCGCCATTTTGTCTGCTAGATGAAGTGGATGCGCCGCTGGATGATGCCAATGTGGCGCGGTTTTGTCATTTGGTGCAGGAACTGTCAGCACAGGTACAGTTTATTTTTATCAGTCACAACAAGCTGGCAATGAGCATGGCCAGTCAGTTGTTGGGCGTGACCATGCCCGAGGCAGGTGTGTCACGGCTGGTTGCGGTGAATCTTGAGCAAGCTGCGGCGTTTGAACCTTTACAGGAGTAACACATGGATATTCTGTTTATGCTGGGCGTCGCAGTGGCGTTGCTGATGATTGTATTGGGCATCTACTTGTTCTTTTTTAGTCGTCAGTCAGTTGATCCAGCGGCGCAAGCAGCCCTACTGGAAGTGCCTGAGCCGCCGGTTGCAGGGCGTCCACCGGTATTGCCACGAGCAGCGCGTGGGACACATGACAGTCGGACGGCCAGCTACGCCGACGAAAATGCTGACGCAGTCTCGCAGTATCCAACCCCTGTCCGTGATCCAGTCGACCACATCGAAGACGATGTTGTGGCGCGAATCACGCCACAACAGGCGCGTGCACAGCCTGCGGTCAGCGATGCAGCAGTGCTGGCCACACCCAGTGTCGCCACACAGCCATCGCTACAAACGCCAATGGTGGTGCCGACCCGTGAATTTGTGATCGAGCCTGCTGAGGCCGATAGCCTAGACAGTATGCTAGATGACTTAGAGCAAGCCACCGCCAAGCTGGTCACGCCGATTGAGCGCGGTGAAGTGGCTGAATGGCAAGGCAACAGTGCGTTGCTGGATGCACATATTGAAGATCAGGCGCGCCGTGATGATGAAAGTCCACTGGCACAGGCTGAGCAGATTGTGGCGTTGTATTTGTTGCCCACCGAAGGTCGTCATTTGGATGGGACGCGGGTGTTGAGTTTACTCAAGCAATACGGGTTGCGTTTTGGTGAGATGTCGCTGTTTCATCGCTTTGAGGAGTCGTCAGGGGCGGGACGCTTGATGTTTAGTGTATTGCGCTATACCTCAGAAGGCCCGCAGGGGTTTGATTTGGAAAGTTTGCCGCAAGAAAAAATTGATGGCTTAGCGTTCTTTTTGGCGTTGCCCAATGTGGAAGCGGTCAATGGATACGACATGATGGCGAGTATTTCGAGCCTGTTGGCGCGGGATTTCTCGGCGCATTTGTATGATGAAGAAATGAATCTGTTTACCAAGCAGCTCAAAGCCCACTATCGGCATGTGGTGTTGGAGTTTAAGCCGAAGGGCTAAAGCAAAAGGCGCGTTAAGCGCCTTTTTTAGAAAATGTCTTTTTGGAATAAAATTGGATTTAAGAGAGAGCTTTCTTGGTTTTTTTGATGAGACAGGGCTAGAGTGCTGTACATAATTGCACATTTAACAATGAAAAACATTTTTTCTGTATATGCTAGTAGGTTTTCTTCTGTGACTTCATGCTCATTTTCAGTTGCTGTGAGAAAAATATCTATTTTTGTGTTCAAGAAAGAGTGAGTGATTTTATTTCTGTAAGATCTTAGGAAGTAAAATTCATAGCCTTTTTCGAAATCTAGTGCAAGATTTATCAGGGCTAATAACTGATAGTTGTGCTGCGTAGTAACTATTTTTTTAAAATCTGAACTTAGTAGTGAATTGAAGTATATATCTTTGTTTTGCTTGATCTGATTTACGTTAAAGTATCCATAGACGAGATGAGCTATTTTATCTAGTATATTGTACAAGTAGCAAAAAACTTGCTTGAGCAGCCCACTGTGGTAACTGTGCCTGATACCGTCATAAGTGTAGCTGTATCGAATAAGCTTGTCGTATTTTGACGTATTACTAGAGCTTGCGTGAAAGAAGCTAAACCTCGCGCTAGTGTAAGCCTCAATAATTTGATTGAAAAGCTGGAAGGATATGTACACTTGATCTGACATTAGTTGGTTTATTGAACGTGTTTCTTTTGAGGATTCAATGAATGTCGGAGTAAATGTATCTTTGATACTTTCTCTATCGTAATAAATTCCAAAATCAAAATTGAGGAACAAGTTTTTTTGAAAGCAGAACGATAGATATTTTGATTTTATAAATTTTTCAGTAGGATTGTGAGAG
>JBAQKP010000170.1:0-11134 GCA_049301135.1 Moraxellaceae bacterium
GGATTTGGTGGGATGGGTATGGCGATCCAACTGCGCCGGATGGGGATCAAGAATATCCGCATTCTCGAAGAACAAAGCGATGTTGGCGGCACATGGCATATCAATCATTACCCCGGTTTGTCAGTCGATATTGACTCAGTGACCTATAGCTATTCATTTGAACCGAATCCGTTTTGGTCACGTACTTTTGCAACCGGCGATGAGTTGAAGCGTTACGCGCTGCATGTCGCCGAAAAATATGATCTACGCGAGTTGATGCGCTTTGGTAGTTTGGTCGAGCAAGCGCAATACGACGAAGACAACCACACGTGGACAGTCTGGTGTCGTGACCAAGCACCGATTACCACGCGCTTGCTGATCGTGGCGACCGGTTATCTGTCACATCCCAAGATTCCTGAAATCAAAGGTTTGTCGTCATTTAAAGGCAAGGTCATGCACACCGCCAAATGGGAGCATGACTACGATTTAAACGGCAAACGGGCGGCGATTATTGGTACGGGCGCAACTTCGGTGCAGCTTGCGCCCGCGATTGCACCGATTGTGAAGCATCTGTCGATATTTCAGCGCACGCCAGTCTGGGTCATGCCAAAAACTGACGTACCGATTCCACGCGCGGTACAGCAGTTGTTTTATCGGTTGCCAGTGACGCAGCGGTTGGCGCGTTATGTCAGTTCAGGCGCGTTAGAGATGCTGATGGTGCTGGCCGTGCTGCATTATAAAGAGCTGCCGATTTTGGCGCGGACGGCGGAAACCATTTCCAAGCGGTTTTTAAACGTGCAGGTCAAAGACAAGGCTCTACGCAAAAAACTGCTACCGACCTATAGCTTTGGCTGCAAGCGTCCAGCCCGCTCGAATAACTATTGGCCGACGTTTAACCGTGACAACGTGTCGCTGGTGACTGACGGGATTGAGCGGATTGTCGAAGATGGCATCATTACCAAAGACGGCAAACATCATCCGCTGGATACCTTGCTGATGGCGACCGGTTTTAAGGTGTGGGATCGTGGCAATACGCCCGCGTTTGAAATTACCGGCAAAAATGGTCTGAATTTGTTTGATTTTTGGATGGAGCAGCGCTTCCAAGCCTATGAGGGGCTGACCATTCCAAACTTCCCGAATCTGTTCAATATGCCGAGTCCGTTTTCGTTTACCGGCTTATCGTACTTCTTTACGATTGAAGCGCATATGCGGCATTTGCAGCGGATTGTCGGGCAGATGCAGGCGAAAGGCGCGACAGAGGTCGAGGTAACTGAGCCGGCCAATCGCGAGTTCCGTGCCAAGATGATGCAAAATATGCAGAGTACGGTGTTTGTGCAGGGCAACTGTAGCGAGTCGAATAGTTATTATTTTAATTCGCACGGGGAGGCGTTGTTCTTACGGCCAACCAGCACGCCGCTGGTGTTGTGGAACGCGGCGCGGATTCCGTTTAAGGATTATCATTTTCGGTAGTGGATGAGTGGGTAGGGTGCGTACCATTCAAACATGGTACGCATAGCGCACCCTTGTATCTGGCTTGCTGTAGTGGTTAGCTTGCATCACAAACTACTGTTGCAGCAGCATGACGAAGTGAGTCTGTGTCATACAACTTTACCAGATGTACACAGTATAGCTGCCTATTGAGGGGTGTGAATGTCTTGATTAGCAGCTAAGACTTCGTGCTAGAATAAAATTCTGGATGAATATCAACTGTACAAAAGATTTAAATTTTTTGTAATTGAATCATTCAAGGTTTTTGGACGCTCTATAGCACAAGGAAGATCGCTATGCCTACCGATAAAACTGCCGCGCGCATTCTGATCGTTGACGACGTGCCTGCCAACATCCGCCTGTTGGAACGCGTTTTGATTAATGAAGGTTATCAAATACAAGGGGCGAGCAGTGGATCTGAAGCCCTGAAAATGGTTGCGAACGCACCGCCTGATCTGATTTTACTTGATGTCATGATGCCCCACATGAATGGCTTTCAAGTCACCGAGCAGCTTAAAAAATCCAATCTCACTGCGCACATCCCCGTCATTTTAGTGACTGCCGCCGATGATAAAGAGGTGCATGTTCAGGGCTTGGCAGCGGGTGCTGAGGATTTTTTGAGCAAACCGATCAAAATCCCTGAGCTGTTGTTACGCGTGCGTAATTTACTGCGTCTCAAAGAGAACCATGATGTGCTGGAGCAGCACCGCGATCTGTTGGAGCGTAAAGTCAGTGAGCGTACTGAGGCCTTGCATCATAGTTACCGCGATAGTATTTATTTACTTACCCAAGCGGCTGAGCGTCGTGACAATGAAACGGGTTTGCATATTCGGCGAATTAGCCACTATTGTCAGTCACTTGCCGCTGCCCTTGGACTAGATGAAGACTTTCAGGAACAAATATTTTTTGCCAGCTCGATGCACGATATTGGCAAAATTGCTATTCCTGATGCCATTTTACTTAAACAAGGGCCACTAAATGAAGAAGAATGGGAGGTCATGCGCACCCATACCACGCAAGGTGCCGAAATTCTGGCGGGCAGCACCTCGTCCTATATCGTCATGGGTAAGGAGATTGCGCTATCGCACCATGAGCGTTGGGATGGCGGCGGTTATCCGCACGGTTTGGTCGGGGAGCAAATTCCTTTGGCGGCACGCATCATGAGTGTCTGTGATGTGTACGATGCGTTACGCAGTCAGCGTCCTTATAAGAAGCCAAGCGATCACATCAAGGCGTTAAAAATCATGCTGTACGGTGATGAGCGTACCCAGCCAAGCCATTTTGACCCGAATGTGCTGGCTGCTTTTAGTAAAATGTCGTCTAAATTTGCGCAGATTTATGACGCTGAGCAGCAGCTGCCTGCACTACCGCACAGTCTTAAAAACAGCGTGCCGCATGCCTAACCCTAGAGTCTTCAGTCAGCTTAGCCAGCGCTTGGCTTTGCTGGCCATGTTGGTCGGCGGTCTGGTAATGCTGGGCTGGATTTTTGAGCAGCCGTGGTTGACACAGCTGCGTCCCGACTGGGTGTCAGTCAAATTTAATAGCGCCATCGGCTTTATGCTGGCGGGTTGGGCGCTGTTTATTCGCCACCGTGACCAGCAAATCAGCGTCGGCTACCGTGTCGCGGCGGTCAGCCTGCTGCTGTTAGGCGCTCTGACCTTCAGCCAATATGCGCTATCAATTAATTTAGGGATTGATCAGTGGCTGGTGCGTGATCCACTCGCTGTGGATCGTATGACGGCTGGCCGTATGTCGCTCACCTGTGCGCTGTGTTTTTTATTACTGGGCAGCATCTTGTTATTAGATGGCAGCCGATTCCCGCAGCGTCAGCGTCTGATGGGCGGATTGACCTTAATTATCGCGCTGATCAGTGGTTTGGTTTTGTTAGGCTATGCCTATGGAGCGAATCCGTTAAGCACTATTTTTATTGATGATTTAAGCCCAATGGCACTGCACACGGCGCTGGTTTTTTTACTGCTGACGATCCCAGCATTGAGCCTGCATACAGAGCACCCTTTACTGAGTGCCGCAACACTGCCACATGCCAAAAATTTCTTTTTGATCATTTTGATTATTCCAGTGGCCTCTTGGTTACGCCTAGAAGGTCAGTACCGTTTTGAACTGTATGATACCCCTACCGGTGTCGCATTACTGACGCTGTTTTTTATTGTGTTATGGCTGTTTGTGGTGGTCAGAACCATGAACACCATTCAGAAGCAACAGCTGGAAATCCAAACGCAACACCGACTAAACCAGTCTATCCTCAGCAATATGAGTGAAGGGCTGGTGGTGGTCGATGCGCAATACACCTATCAAGTCTTTAATCCTGCTGCTGAAGCTATCATGGGTGTCCACAACACCAACCCCGACCCCACCACATGGCAAGCGGCGTATGGCATATTTCATCCCGATAGCATGCAGCCTTATCAAGTGGAGCAGTATCCACTCACACAAGCGCTGCATGGCACTGCTGTTAACGATGTGGTGCTGTTTGTGCGCAATGCCCACCACACCGAAGGCGTGTATGTTAATGTCAATGCGCGACCGATCCATGATGAATCCGCAGCGATTGTCGGCGCGGTTGCAGTGCTGAGTGATATTAGCGAAAAACGTCGGCTCAGTGAGGCACAGTTACAGGCCGCTCACTACGAACGCAGTCTGAGTGAGGCACTGATCTTGTTTAGCACCGCGACTGAGCGGGCCAGCCTGTTAGACACGCTGCTCCAGCAGTTAGGCAGCACGCATGCTTTTGCCGCATTGGCCTTTTATGGGTATTTTCCCGAACAGCAGCAGTACAAGTTGGCGGCTCACTATGCTTCGGTCAGTGCTATCGACCCACAGGTTAGTTTTGAGGAGCAGCAACTCACTCGGCTGTTGACACTGCAAGAAGCCGGTGTTCTAGTGAAGCAAGGGCTGGCTGAGTTATGCCCAGTACTGGGTTTGCTCGAGCAACCCGCTGCATTGTTGCTGTGCCCCGTTAATTATTATCATCAAAAACTCGGATTATTGCTGTTAACCGCCAATCATAGCCTGAGCTCCATCGACTTACAGTTTAGCCAGCGTCTGGCCACCCAGCTGGCAGTCGCCTTCAATAATATTCATCAAGAAGAGCTCAATGTCTTAAGCAGTGAGCTTAGTCACTATAGTATAGAGATTTCAATTAAAAATGAGATGCTTGAGAATGAATCCAAGATGAAGTCTGAGTTTTTGGCCAATATGTCGCACGAATTACGCACTCCTTTAAATGCAATTATTGGTTTTAGCGAAATTTTAAAAGACGGCATGGTGGGGGATTTAAGTAGTGACCAAAGCAGTTATGTCACTGAGATTTTTGACAGTGGTGAGCATTTGCTGTCACTGATTAACGATATTCTAGACCTGTCAAAAGTCGAAGCAGGCATGATGACGCTCGATCTTGCACGCGTCGAGGTGGTCAACTTATTGCAGGGCAGCTTAAGTGTGATTAAAGAAAAAGCCCTGAAAAACAGTATCAGCCTCACGCTTGATGTGGCAGATGCCCCAGCACACATCTTGGCCGATGGGCGTAAGGTCAAGCAAATTATTTATAATCTGCTCTCAAACGCGGTTAAGTTTACCCCTGAGCACGGTGAAATTAAGCTGGTGGCACGTCAGGTAAGTCGTGAGGCATGCCAGTTATGTCTGCCACACCTCTCGGTCTACCAATTGCCAGCCCCCGACAACGACTGGCAACAGTTCCTTGAAATTCGGGTGCATGACACGGGGATTGGGATTGACACCGCTGACTTACATCGTTTGTTCCAGCCATTTACTCAAATCGATTCCTCATTATCGCGCAAATTTGCAGGGACAGGGCTGGGTCTTGAGTTGATTCGGCGGATGGCGGAGTTGCATGGCGGCAGCGTGGCGGTGGCCAGTGCCCTGATGCAAGGCTCGTGTTTTGCGGTGTGGTTACCAATACGCGAAGTAGAGTTCTCCAAAGAGCTAGCCGAATCCATGCCAGAACCCACTGAAATAACCCCCATCCCGAATGCAGGTAACCTGCTCGCCTTGGTGGTTGAAAATAGTCAGCAGGCCACTGATATTTTACGGCTATATCTTGAGGAAGAGGGCTTTAGTGTGATCACCGCGCCAAGTGCCACACAGGCGTTGGCGATTATGGCCAAAAGCCGCCCTGATCTGATCACCCTCGACTTATTGCTGCCTGGGATGGATGGTTGGGATGTGCTCAACCTGATTAAAGCCGATCCTCAGCTGGTAGACATTCCCGTGGTGGTTATTTCTGGGATAAGCAACAGTGCCAGTGCGCTGCCACCGGGCGCGGCCAAAGTCCTGCAAAAACCGTTGCGCCGCGAAGAACTGGTCGCCACCTTGCAAGAGCTCGGCATGACGAACCATGAATCCGGCCCATTTACCGTACTAGCTGCCGATGATGATTCGAGTGCCTTAACCCTGATTAACAGCTGTCTGGCTAGCGAAAAAAACATTAGCTTGCTGTATGCGCATAATGGTCTCGAAGCGGTCAGCTTAATTCAGCAAAAACGACCTGATTTACTGGTTGTGGATTTATTGATGCCCGTGATGAATGGTTTTGAAGTGGTGGCGCGTTTAAAAGAGGCACCCGAAACGGCATCATTACCGATTGTCGTGGTGTCCTCCAAAGAGATCACCGCTGAAGAGCGTCAGTGGCTCAATGAGCAAAACGTGGTGCAGATCATGACAAAAACCCCGTTTGATCGTAGTGCTTTTCTAACCGAAGTCCGTCGAACTTTAAAAGGTAATCGCAAATGTCCGTAACGATTTTGATTGTAGAGGACACGCCTGCCAATACCCGCTTACTCAGCGTGATGTTAGGGACGGCGAGCTATCAAGTCTTGGCTGCCACGACTGCGCAAGAAGGCATCGCGCTGGCGCGAAGTGCTCAGCCTGCGCTGATTTTAATGGATGTGCAATTGCCGACCATGAATGGCTTAGAAGCGACCGCACTCCTCAAAGCCGACCCGTTGACCGCCAGTATTCCGATTATTGCCGTTACCGCCTTTGCGATGAAAGGCGATGAAGAAAAAATACGCGCGGCAGGCTGTGATGACTATTTAAGCAAGCCTGTGCGCCATCAGACTCTGCTGCAAGCGGTGAGCCGTGCTTTAGCCAGCCACAGCTGACGACGCCTACGCAAAAAAACAGCCCATAGTGGGCTGTTTTTGCAAGACAGGTTGAGCGCTCGCGCTTACAGGCTGCGAGAAATCAACTCTTTCATGATCTCGTTGGTGCCGCCATAGATCCGATGCGCACGGTTGTCGATATAGGCACGCGCGACCGGATATTCCATCATAAAGCCATAGCCACCGTGCAACTGTACGCACTCATCGACTACATCGTTAACCATGTCCGAATGCCAGTATTTCGAGGCCGCCGCCGCTTCCACGGTCAGATTGCCTTCTAGTTGAAGCTCCATACAACGGTCGATATAGACCCGACCGATGTCGATCTTGGTGCGCATTTCGGCCAGTTTAAAGCGAGTGTTTTGAAACGCGCCAATCGGCTTGCCAAATGCCTTCCGGTCTTTGGTGTACTGCACGGTATGCGCAAATACCACTTCAGCAGCGGCTTGCGACATGATACCGATCATCAGACGCTCCCAAGCCAACTCTTTCATCAGCATGATAAAGCCCATGCCTTCCATACCGAGCAGATTGGCCTTTGGCACGCGCACGTTGTCAAAGAACAACTCACAGGTGTCCTGACCGTGCATACCGACTTTTTTCAGTGGACGGCCTTTGCTAAAGCCTTCAGCGTGGGCATCCATGATCAGCAGCGAAATATTGGCCGCGCCTTTGTCACTGTTGCCAGTCTTCACAGCAACCACAGCCACATCACACAGATAACCGTTGGTGATGAAGATTTTCGAGCCATTGACAATATAGTCATCGCCATCGGCCACTGCGGTGGTACGGATCGCCTGCAAGTCAGAGCCAGTACCCGGCTCAGTCATCGCAATCGCGCCAACTTTTTCGCCGGTGGCCATTTTCGGTAGCCAAGCCATTTTTTGCTCTTGGTTGCCAAAGTTCATAATGTAGTTGGCGACGATGTCAGAATGCAGTGAAAAACCTGAGGCCGAATCCAGCGAAAACGCCTGTTCTTCCATCAAAATCGCGCTGTACAAGCGATCCACGCCGCTGCCGCCAAACTCTTCTGGCATGGTGGCACACAGTAGACCGAGTTCACCGGCTTTGTTCCACAAGTTGCGGTCGATGTGTTGCTGTTCGGCAAAGCGCTCTTGATGCGGTGCCATTTCGGTTTCAAAAAAACGACGGGCAGTATCACGGAACGCTTCGTGTTCAGCGCTATACAGCTTGCGTGGGGTCATCGGTGCCAGTGGACGAATCAGATTAACGGCGCTCATGGGTGCATTCCATTTCAGGTCAGAACAGGTCTAAAAAACAGCACGGGGCAGATGCCGATGCTGCTGCGAAATCATCATCCTAGTGAAACGGATTGGGTAGGAGCGCTCAATGTGCTTTGCTGCCAATTGCAGAGCGTGTAAGAGCGTTTTGGTCAATTTTGCTGAACAAGCCTGCTGCAAAATGACATTCACATGCTAGGATTGCAGAGGTTAGGCGACTGGCTTGCGCCACGATGAAGAGAGTATGTTATGGAACTGATACACCCCGATCTCGCCTCGTTTGATTATTTTTATCGTTATCTGATGTACCTGAGCAGTGGTGTGGCGCTGTTGCTGCTGTTTGCGGTGATTTATGTGCGGTTTACCCCGTATGACGAGCTGGGCTTGATTCGGGCAGGGCATACCGCGGCGGCGTTTAGCTTTGGTGGTGCGCTGATCGGCTTTGCGCTGACACTGGCGTCTAGTGCGATCTTTAATGCCAGCATCATTGCATATTTAGGTTGGGCACTGATGGCGATGCTGGTGCAGTTGATTGCGTATTTGGCGATGACGCGGGTGATTCCAAATTTACATGCTGCACTAGAGGCCAATAATGTTGCGGTCGGTGGCTTTATGGGTGCAGTGTCGATTACGATTGGCATGATTAACGCGGCCTGTTTGTCCTAAATTTTTCAAAAAACAGCGAGTTTTGGAGCAAAAAATCATGGTAATGTCATTTATTCGCAAGCAGTTTATTGATGTCATTGAGTGGGATAAACAATCAGACGACGTGCTGATGTGGCGTTATCCGATGCAAGATAACGAAATTCAAAACGGCGCAAAGCTGACCGTGCGTGACGGCCAATACGCGGTATTCGTGAATGAAGGTCAGGTCGCTGATGTGTTTGGCGCGGGCTTATATACCTTAAATACCCAAAACTTGCCGCTACTGACCAACCTGAAAAACTGGGACAAACTGTTTGCATCGCCATTTAAGTCAGATGTGCTGTTTTTTAGCACCCGTTTGCAGTTGGGTCGGAAGTGGGGCACGCCACAACCGATCACCATTCGCGACAGTGATTTTGGCATGGTGCGGCTGCGCGCGTTTGGGATGTACTCATATCAATTGGCTGATCCGACACTGCTCTATAAAGAGTTGGCCGGTGCAAATCCCAGCTACAGCACTGAGCAGCTAGAACCGCAACTGCGTAACCTGATCGTGTCGAACATCAGTAGCGCAATTGCCGCCAGTAAAATTCCATTTTTGGATTTGGCCGCCAATCAAGGCGTGATGGGCGATCAGATCAAACAGGTGATGACACCGCTGTTTGCCCGCTACGGTCTAAAACTCGATCAATTTATCGTCGAAAACATCTCCCTGCCGGAAGAGCTGCAAAAAGCCATCGACAAGCGTATCTCGATGGGCATGATGGGCGATCTGAATCAATATATGAAATACCAAACCGCTGAAGCGATTCCACTCGCTGCGCAGAACGAGGGCGGACTGGCTGGTATTGGCGCGGGTCTGGCTGCGGGTATGAATATGGGCAATCTGATGAGCGGTGCTATGGCTGGCGTTGGTACTGGTATGGGGGCTGGTGCTGCTGTAGCCACACAGCCAGCAAGTCCAGTTCCCCAGCCAGCCGCAACCCTTGACCCTGCGGCGCGTTTGACTCAACTGAAAGCCTTACTCGATCAGGGCTTAATCACCCAAGCCGATTACGATCAGACCAAGGCGGAAGTCCTCAAGCAGTTGTTAGGATAATCGGAATGGTTGCTGCGTCGCTGGTGTTTAGCGCTGCTTGTCCAAGCTGTGGCGCACCTGTGCCATTTCGCTCTGCCGCGTCGGTGCTGGCGGTCTGTGAGTATTGCCAGACCACCGTGCTGCGTGATGCCGACAGTGTGCGTGATCAAGGCAAAATGTCTGCGGTGCTGGAAGACTATTCGCCACTACAAATCGGCAGTAGTGGCGTGCTGGCCGGTGTCGGCTTTAGCTTGATTGGGCGGATTCAGCTCAAGTACAGCGATGGCATGTGGAATGAGTGGTATCTGTTGTTTGAGGATGGCAGCAACGGCTGGCTGGCCGATGCATCAGGCCAATACACCCTCACTCGTCCAGTCGGCACGGTACCGACCGCACCGCGCTTTGAAGACTTGAGCATTAATAAGCCGATCTTCTATAAAGGTCGCGATTATCGCGTCACCGATCTGCGGGCAGCGGATTGTGTCGGCGGGCAGGGCGAGTTGCCGTTTGTGGTCGGGCAGGGCTGGCAAGCCAAAGTTGCCGATCTGCGCAAAGGCGAGCAGTTTTTAACACTGGACTATAGTGACGGCCAGCCGCCGCAGGGCTTTGAAGGCGATGCCTATGCGTTGACTGATCTAAACATGCAGTTGCTGCGTGATACCGATCGGATCGCTGCCAGTGCCGGTCAAGTGCGCGGTCAGATGACCAGCTTGTCTTGTCCAAACTGCGGTAGTCCGGTGCCGTATGTGGTGGGTGTGGCCGATCATTTGGTCTGTCCAGCCTGTCGTGCCGAAGTGGCAGTGACCGGTGATACCGCGACGTTGCTGAAAACCCACAAAAAACTACTGTCGATCAAAACCTTACTGGAGCTGGGTGATCAGGCCACCATCGACCAGCAGTTGTATGTGGTGCTTGGCATTGCGCAGATGAACGAAGTCGGTGAGCCGACGCTGTGGATTGAGTATCTGTTGTATAGCGTGCAGGCTGGCTTTATGTGGTTGGTCGATGAAGGTCACGGCAAATGGAGTCAGGTCAAAGTCCTCAACAGCTTGCCGAAGCAAACCGGCAGTAGCGTGTTATGGAATGATAAACACTGGCAGGCTGAATATACCTATCAAAGTAAAGTGATGTACGCGATTGGTGCGTTTAACTGGCGGGTCAAAATCGGCGATGTGACGCAGTTACAGAGTTTTAAAAATGGTCAACACAGCCTCACCGCCGAAAGCAATGCCAGCGAGATGACGTGGAGTTGGGCACAGCCGGTCAGTGACGCCAGCGTACGGCAGTGGTTTGGTAAAACAGCAGCACCGACAGGCAGCGTATTGCCAAGCACGGCCAGTGCTGATCAGCATCAAAAGATTTTTAAATGGTCAGCGATTATTTTATGGGTGATTAACTTGCCCTTGGTGTTATTTGGTAGTGGTAGTTTTGTCCTACTGATTATCGCAACCGTGGTGTTGTTTGTGGTGTCAATCATGGCGCGTGGGAGTCAATAACATGCCGATGCTCAAGCACGTGACGTGGTCGGCCATTGTGGTATTGCTCACCACTTGTATGAATCT
>JBAQKP010000171.1:0-2637 GCA_049301135.1 Moraxellaceae bacterium
AAAACCTCTTCACGTCCAAACAATGCCTCCGCTTCAGCAGGGCTAAAATACTGGCGGCGTAACTGCATCACCGACGTCAGTAGTTTTTGCAGTGCTTGCGCGTCTTGACCGTCTGCTTGACCGTCAAAGCGTTGTTCGGCGTGCTTATAGCTGACATATTGTGTCAATAACCGCGATGCGTCATTCGCGGCAGGCACAGGCAGTGTCACGCCCAGATACTGCCGAATGTCGCTCACAATTTGCGCTTCGGTTTTTTCACCGACACTTGATAAAAAATAATCAAAACACTGCCGAATGCCAATCGTGAGCACCAGTTGCTCGGCGCGAATTTCTAAAGGACAGTCAATATCTGTGCCTTGCAAGGATGGTGCAAGGCTGGGCAGTTCGCTGCTGACACTGCCTGTCTGTACCGATGGTGGACTGAGCAGGGCAGCCGAGTCTGAGGTGGTCTGCGATGAACTGTTGAAATCTGCGGTCTTCGCATGATTGGCTTCAGTCAGTGTCGAGGACTGATTGGGGCGAAAACTCCACATCAGGCCGAACACCACACTCGCCAGCAATAATAGAATGAGCCACGGCCAGATACGGCGCGCACTCCGTTTAACGCTAGACATGCTATCCCTCCACAAGATGAAAATCAGACAAAAAAAGCGACGCAATGGTCGCTTCTTCTGGCAGTTCTCAAAGCTGTATTTAAGTTTTGCTTATAAACCGGCTTTTTTCAGGCGATTGGCATGCGCTCGATACAGTGGCACAGGATCAGCCCCCGTTCCCTGACCGATTGCGCCCAGCACTTGGTTGATTTCATCCAGATGGTTTTGTGGGTAGTCATCGCGCAACACCTGACCAAAATGGCTGCTACAGCGACTGACTATACCGTCATTTGGTTCGGTGCCGAAGCTTTTTGCGCTGCTGGCGATAATCAGATCACTGACGTCCAAGGCATTGGTTTTAACGCTGGTACCACTCCAAGAATACAATTTCATCCCACCTGCGGTAGATGGCCCTTGCCCACAGGCAGTGGTCGGCATGCCCAGCGGATATTTGGTATTAAACGCAGCCTGACCGACAGTGGACAACGATTGGAGTGCTGGACGCAATTCTTCGTCGAGATTATCTTTGCCGGAGAGAAAGCCGATAATCGCACCACCAAAATCAGCTAACGAGGACAACGACTTGACCGTATTCGGATCTTTAGCATCCGCAGCCAGCACATCATCGGCGACTTTAGAACCCAAATGTGTGCCCGCAATCGTGGTGATCGAAGCGACTTTACCTGGTAGTACCGCTGCGGCATAACGCACGGTTGGTCCGCCTTGGCTATGTCCAATCAGGTTGATTTTCGGCTTACCAGTAATCGCCAGCACCTCTTCAATCTGGGCACGTAGTTGCTCGCCACGCACTTCGGTACTATTAAAAGCTGACATATTGGCGATATGCACGTTTGCACCCGCATCGGTTAATGCCGTTGGAATCCCGTAAAAATAATTCACGGAGGCCACACCAAAATTCAGCTTTTGAAAACCCAGAAAACCATGCACCAACATAATCGGATGCTTGGTTTTGGTGTAACCGGTGAGGTTCTGAAAATTTTCGGTGATGCCCGCGTGTGCTGTGCTGGCAAGGGTGGTCGCGGCGAGCAATGCGCCGATCAGTGTTTTTTTCATGCTGCTGATCCTTAAAGCAAAGGGAATATGCCAGCTATTGTTGATCGGAATTGCTCCGAGCTATTGGCTGCTGGCCGTTTAAATATATTCTAAACAAATGCTTATCGCAAGCTGACAGGCTGTCGTCACACGACAAAGCAACCTATTTTTCTAAGGTGAAACGATGCTATAAAATCTATTTATATCTATTTCTGAGTTTTTTGTAATATGTGATGATCAGCTGAATCGTTTGATTGATTCATTTAATCCACTGCTGTCGTGTCTCGATTTGTACAACAACATTACACAATCTGGGTAGCAATCAAGATCGAATTTTCCGATGAGTGGTTGATTTTTATCCACGCTCTTCGGGTTGGATCTCAAAAACATCCAACACAACCGTAAAGCTGTAAACACAACTGCCTTGACAAATCGTACACTGCATCAATTGCTGTATTGAGACATGTGAAGATGCGACTCAGTTTAAATCACCAAATCCTACTGGCCGCCGTGTTTGGTATTGGCGGTGGGATGCTATTGCATGCGCTCGGCACAACGCAGGCTGGCGTTGTTACGCCACTGTTATATGCTGCCGATTTGATCGGAAAAGTGTTTATCGGCCTGCTCAAAATGGTGCTGATGCCGCTGATTTTTTGCTCGATTGTGGTCGGGGTGGCCAACTTACGTTTACATCAGCAGATTCATCGGGTGTGGAAAGTAACGCTGGGGATGTTTATTGGCACGATGGCCATCGCGGTGGTCATCGCACTGACGGCGATGAATATTTTTCAGGTCGGTCAGGGTCAAAATATCAGCATGTTTGGCGATGCGATGGCGGCATTTGAGGCCAAGCAATTGCCGTTTTCCGAGTTTATCACCGGCTTCATCACTGGGTTATTTACCAATCCAATCACCGCGTTTGCTGAAGGTAAAATCCTCTCGGTGGTGATGTTCGCTTTGTTTTTAGGCATTGCGTTGGTCAGTGGTGGTG
>JBAQKP010000172.1:0-24722 GCA_049301135.1 Moraxellaceae bacterium
ACGCTGTCCACTCGCGGTTTTTTTCAATTTTAGAGGTAATCTTGATGAACTCAGTACAGATTTTAGTGTTTGCCGGTAGTGCGCGTCGCGACTCCCTCAATAAAAAACTCGCCCAAGCCGCCGCCCACACCATCCAACAGCACGGCGGCCAAGCCACATTTATTGATTTGGCTGACTTTGACATCCCGCTGTATCACGGCGACTTGGAATCTGAACACGGGATTCCTGCCGATGTACAGCGCTTACAAGATCTACTGGCACAACATCAAGGCGTGCTGATTGTGTCGCCTGAATATAACGGCATGCCGACACCTCTGCTGCTAAACACGTTGGATTGGTTATCACGCGGCAGCCAAGGGCTCAGCAATTTTGCTGGCAAACCAGCAGCTCTACTCTCGGCTTCACCTGGGGGGCTGGGCGGCTTGCGCAGCCTGTGGCCGCTGCGGCAGTTTTTAAGCAATTTGGGCTTACTGGTGTTGGCCAATCAACTGGCGGTTGGATCGGCTCAAGATGCCTTTGATGATCAGGGTTTACTCAGCAATCCACGCCAGCAAGACAGCCTCAACCAAATCACCCAACAACTGCTCCGCTTGGCCAGCATAACCTTGACCGATAAGGCATAACCCGATGATTTTACATTTAGAAACTGAAGCAAATGGCGCGCTGCGGCAACGGATTGAACTGGGGACACACCAGCTTTTTGCGGATGTGGATAGCACGCTGGGTGGTCAGGACAGTGCGCCCGATCCTCATGGATTATTTGATGCCTCACTGGCCGCCTGCAAAGCCATCACCGTGATGATGTATGCCAAACAACGTCAGATTAAGCTTGATCGCATCTCTTTACAGATCAGCCGTGACAGCAGCCAAGAACGGGCTGGACATTATCACCTGAGCGTCACGATCTCATTGATTGGCGATTTAACCGAGGCTGAACGGCAAAAACTGCTGCTGATTGCCGACAAATGTCCGATTCATAAGCTGATGACCCAAGCGACCATTGCGGTCAGCACGGTGTTGGCAGCGTAATCTGCGCGTTCAGGTTGTGATCTAAACCGGCTAAACCCGACAGCGTTGGTAACGACCAGCGCTGTGTACCACATGACCAAGCAGCTCCAGTTCCATCAAGGCAGCGGACAACTGCGCAATGTCCCAACCGGACGACTCGACCAGCGTATCCATATCCTGTGCCACCCAATCCAAATGACTGATCAGCGGCTGTAAGTGTTCAGGAATCGACAATCCGTCACTCGCGCCGAGTGCATCCGCCGCCGTCTGTTGCGCTTGCTCAACCGCTTGCCAACGGCGTGGCAACTGTAAATCCTCGAGCACCTGCTCTGGCTGATCCACCAAGATCGCCCCTTCACGAATCAAATGATGACAACCGCGTGCCTGTTGATTCTGCACATGACCGGGCATGGCAAACACCAAGCGCCCCTGCTCGGCAGCCAAGCGCGCCGTGATCAGTGAACCACTTTTAAGCGCAGCCTCCACCACCAGCACGCCAAGTGACAACCCACTGACGATTCGATTACGGCGTGGAAAATAATACGGACGTGGCGTGGTGTCGGGTAAGAATTCCGACACAATCAAACCTCCCTCCGCCACGATACGGTCATATAAAAACCGCTGGTTATCGGGGTAGCACACCTCGATCCCTGTGCCCAATACCGCAATTGTTCGACCACGCGCCACTGATAGCGCACCCAGATGTGCCTCGGTATCAATCCCATATGCCAAACCACTGGTAATCCACAAGCCTTGTTCGGCTAGACTGGCGGCAAATTGGCGGGCAAGCTGTGCACCACTCGGGGTAGGTTTACGACTGCCGACCATCGCCAACTGTGGCTGAATCAAACAGGCACGATCACCCCGCACAAACAAAAACGGTGGCGGGTCGTCGATTTGACGCAACTGCTTGGGATAATCGACATCGTCGAGCTGGATCAGATGATAGTGTTGCTGGTCAATCGCGCTAAATATATGTTCAAACGCAGCCTGAACCCGCGGGCTATCCTGCCACTGCTGGCGACGCTTGAGGTGTGACGCATGTAATTTTAATGCTTGCCAATCGGCGATGCTGGCACGAATCGCCAGTTCTGCTTGGCCAAAATGCTGCAAAATCGCGTGATAAGCAGCGGTCGATTGACCCGTCAGCCACCAGAGAATCAGACGCTGCTGCCAGTCCAACCGTTGTAGTGGGACTGGCGACAGATCAAACAGGTCTAGGCTGGCCAACCCCGTTTAGTCAGTGCTGACTGCGGGGCGTAGCTCATCACCGACTTTCATCGGCTCAGAGGCTTCGAGCACATAGGCATAGCTCATCTGACCAAACGTGCGAAATACCATCGCAAGGCCAGCACGCTCACTCGGCATCCGCACCACATCACGTTGCTTCGGATCGAGGATCAGTGAGCCGCGACGATACACCGCAAACACGTGACCGGCTTTGACACCATCTAGCTCGCCACGGTTCAGCGCAATCACGCTCTGTGCCGCCGCCGTACCAATCGAATCCATCACCCGCATCAAACGCGCCGGACGCACGTCTTCGGCATTGGTTGGATAAAACGTGTTCGGCAGACTGGCAGACTCTTCACGCAGAATCCGGTCGCCTTCGCGCACTTCTTGCGCAATCGAATCGGTTAAACGAATCGAAGTGACTTCACCAGTGATCTCAGTGACCACACCACGCGCAACTTGACGTGCCTCATAACCCAATACTTTTTGAGTGTCTGGATCGACGTAGCGTTCACCTTCACGGTACACGCCGTAACTTTCACCAATCGCCAACCCAGCACCACGTACATACAACGTGTCACCGATTGCGGTAATCACGCGACTACCTTTAGCCGCCAACACATACGGCGCAGTCTGCAAGGTCTGGTAGTCCACCACGCGCGAACTGGTCAGCCAATGCTGAATGTCCGACAACGGAATCAACGACACCGCGACATCTAACGGCTCAACTCGCACACGCGGCGACAATCGATCAGTGCCCGCAGTGTCAGCCGTTGCACCCATGCGACGAATCACGCCATCACAGCCATCACCGGCATCGACCCCGACCACACTGCGCCCCTGCACCCGACACAGCAACAAGCGATCACCAGGGTAAATCAGATGCGGATTGCGTACTTGTGGATTAGACGCCCAAATCTCTGGCCAACGCCATGCGTCGCTTAGGTAACGCTTAGAAATAGCCCAAAGGGTATCACCGCGCTTGACCACGTAGACGTTCGGTGCATCGGCGCGGACATTTGGTGCTGGATTATTCGCGTACACACTGGTGGGTACAGCAGCAAGTCCCAAACCGGCACACAATACAATGGCTGGCAATAATCCCAATACAGATGGCTTCTTCGGGTGCGCTTGAGTTGGACGAGATGGTGTCGACTCTACAAGCACCGGAGACCTCTTGAACAGCGATGTTCTCATTATCATTTCCCTAATTTCATGGGAGGCACGTTCAGGCTATACTGCTGGTCGTGATGCTTCCCCTCGGTTGGGTTTACAATAAGCGTTTATGCGCTGCAAGTCTAGGGTCTGCCGGCGTTTTGGCTTGCAACGCCATACACCGCGACAAGGCGCTCAACAGACCCTCGCCAGCCCAACCGACTTGATACCGCTTGTTGAGGTGATTATGGCTGTTTTGCCGATTTTAAAATTTCCTGATCCGCGTCTGCGCAACCTTGCACAGCCGGTTGAACGGGTTGACGCCCAGATTCGCCAGTTGGCGGCCGATATGCTCGAAACCATGTATGCCGCTCCTGGTATTGGCTTGGCAGCCAGTCAGGTCGATCAGCACATCCAACTGATCGTGATGGACTTGTCCGAGGAAAAAAATCAGCCGCAGGTGTTTATCAATCCCAAAGTCACCGCGCTCAGCAGTGCCACCCTGCCGTATGAAGAAGGCTGCTTGTCAGTACCGGATATTTTTGACCAAGTCGAACGACCGGCACAGGTACGGATTGATGCACTCGATCTGGAGGGCAACGCCTTTAGTATCGAGGCCGACGGCTTACTGGCGGTGTGTATTCAACACGAAATGGATCATCTCGACGGCAAGCTGTTTGTGGACTATTTATCGCCGCTGAAACGCCAACGCATCCGTGACAAAATGAGCAAGCGCGAACGGCAAAAAGTCCGCGTGCGCTAACTCCCTTTAGTCGTCGATGCGATTTGCGATACATTGCTGTCACAGCATGTACTTTATTGCATCGTATGCTTGAATCTCATGCCCGCTAGGATTATCTTTGGCGGGCTTATAGCGTCCCGCCACAGCCGCTATTTTTTTTCGCCCTATGCCGAGTGGATTGCCCATGCGCCTTGACGACTATTGCTCACCTGAAGAGTGGACCAAGATTCAGGAATTCTCTAAGGATCGAGAAACCCCCTTCTTGGTGGTTGATCTGGAAATTATTCGCCAGAAATATCAGGAACTCGCAACCTGCTTCCCGATGGCCAAAGTGCATTACGCCATGAAAGCCAATCCCGGTCAGCCGGTGGTTGATCTGTTGAAAGAACTGGGCTCGTGTTTCGACTGTGCCTCGATTTTTGAATTGGATCGCGTGCTAGATTCCGGTGTAGAGCCAGATCGCGTGTCGTATGGCAACACCATCAAAAAAGCCAAACACGTCAAATATGCATTTGATCGTGGCGTGCGCTTGTATGCAACCGACTCCAAAGCCGACCTACAAACCATCGCTGAACAAGCACCGGGCTCTAAAGTATTCGTACGGATCTTGGTTGAAGGTGGCGAGACTGCCGAGTGGCCACTGTCGCGTAAATTTGGCTGCCACCCTGACATGGCGATTGACCTGCTGGTACAAGCCAAACAACTCGGCTTGGTGCCTTATGGCATTTCGTTCCACGTCGGCAGTCAGCAAAAAGACATCGCGGTCTGGGATGCGGCACTGTCTAAAGTCAAATACATGTTTGACTGGATGAAATACGAAGAAGGCATCAGCCTGAAGATGATCAACATGGGCGGTGGTTTTCCAGCCAACTACATCTCTGAAGTCAACCCGATTCAGATCTACGCCGAAGAAATCACCCGCTACTTGCATGACGACTACGGCGATGAATTGCCAGAACTGATCCTAGAGCCGGGGCGTTCGCTGGTCGGTGAATCAGGCGTGTTGGTGTCTGAAGTGGTGTTGATCTCACGTAAGTCACGCACTGACTTAAATCGCTGGGTCTATCTCGATGTGGGTCTGTTCCAAGGTCTGATCGAGACCCTCGGAGAGTCGATCAAATACCCGATTTATACCGAAAAAATGGAAGGTGCGCGTGATTTTGGCACAGTCGTTCTAGCAGGTCCAACCTGTGATTCGACTGACATCATGTACGAAAACTCCAACTACCAACTGCCTCAAAATCTGGCGGTCGGTGATCGGTTGTACTGGATGACCACCGGCGCGTATACCAACTCGTACTCCTCAGTTGAGTTTAACGGTTTCCCACCATTGGCGACCTACTACCTCGACTAAGCACGCTTTACGGTAAACCGCTATGCAAAAAATGCCGCCGTCTTTGGTGGCATTTTTTATGCGTTAACGCAGCGCACTAAAGCGCCGCACCAACTGTCCCAAACGTGCCTGATCAATCGGCTTGGCCAAAAACTCATCCATACCGGCCTGCATACAGGCTTCACGGTCTTCTTCGGTATCATTGGCGGTCAGCGCAATAATTGGCACACTGTTGCGCGAGGCTCGAATACGACGGGTCGCTTCTAGCCCATCCATCTCTGGCATCCGACAGTCCATCAGCACCAAATGAATCTCGCTATGCGCCGCCACATATTCCACCGCTTCTCGGCCATTTTCGACCACGACCACCTCACAATCGAGCTTTTGTAGCATCTTGCTGGCGACTTTTTGATTAACGATATTGTCCTCAGCCAGTAACACATGTAGTTTTTCGGCGGTTTCTGGTGGCTCATCCGGCAACGAGGCAAAAAAATCCGATAGCATCGCCGATTGCTCCGCGTCACTCTGACTGACCCATTCAGGATCTTCCAGCACCGACTCTTGTGCCAGATTGACCAGACTCAGGGCTTCTGCCCACAGATGCTCGACGCGCAGTGGTTTTAATACAAACCCCTGAAACCCCTCCAACTGCCGTAGCGGAATACTCCGACGTGGCTGCCGACTCATCAGCACCCAATCACAGGCACGAATCATCGGCTCACCGACCCAATCGCGCAGGCTCAGATCCTCTAACAACTGATGCTCAATTAACAGCATCGGCTTGAGCTGCTGTGCCAATGCAGCCTGCACGATTGCGCCCATCTGTGACAAATCAGCATAGACACGACAGTCAATCTGAAAATAACCAAACAAACGCTGTAGACCCAACTGATTAATCGGTAACGGCTCAAACGCCAACAGTCGCAGGCCATGCAGTGCGGCTGGGCGCTGATATACCAGTGTCTGATTTTGTACTTGCAGCGGCAGATATAAATTAAATGTCGTGCCCTGCCCCTCATGACTGCTCAATTGAATACAGCCTGACATCGCCTCTGCCAAACCACGCGAAATCGCCAAACCTAGGCCAGTACCACCAAAACGCCGACTGACCGACTGATCCGCTTGCGCAAAAAACTGAAATAAATCCGCCTGCCGTTCCTGTGGGATCCCCACGCCAGTATCAATCACCTGAAAGCGAATCCACGCCACGTCAGGTGACAAGTCAGGTTTTGAGGCATGTTCACGCAACACGACTTCATTTGGCTCAACCAAATCGACCAGTAAACCAACATAGCCCGACTGGGTAAATTTGATCGCATTACCGAGTAAATTTAATAGAATCTGCCGAATTCGATGCGGATCACCTTGTAAAAATCGGGGACAACTGGGATGAATAAAGCGGACAAACTCAATCGCCTTCTGCCCTGCACTCGCCAACATCAGATCACTGACATCGAGGGTCAACTCCAACAGGTCAAACTCAATCGACTCCGTTTGCATTTTACCGGCATCCAGTTTGGCCAAGTCCAAAATATCATTGACCAAACGCAGCATGGACTGACCTGAATGGTACAGGGTGCGCAAATAATCGGATTGCTCTTGGTTCATCTCGGTTTCACGCAGCAACTGCGTCATGCCCAAAATCCCATTTAATGGTGTGCGTAACTCATGGCTCATGGTCGCCAAAATATGTTGATTTTCAAACAACTGCTGATGAATCAACAGCATCTCAGCATCAATATCTTCGAGCTGGGTATGGTAGTCACTGATATTGTGCAAAATCCCCGTATAGCCACTGAGCAATCCGTCCGCATGCCGAATAGGATTCAACCATAAATCAAACACCGCACGATGCCCCGAACAGCGCACCTGCATACGCACCTGCTGGGCGACTTGACTGAGGCGACCTAAAATCGCCTGATGTCCAGCCTCTAGCGGTTGGAGTACGTCGGTCAGAACTTGGTTTAAAAAATGCTCACGCGGCAAACCGATTTCTTGTTCAAAGCGGCTATTGAGGTAACAAATCCGATTCTGTGCATCGACCTGAAACAAAATTTCGGGCGAGGCCTCTACCAAAGTCGCTTGCAAGCCGCGGGACTGGGTCAGCGCTTGTTGTTTTTGTAAATAACGATGGCTGAGTCGATTCAACGCATGCAGCAAGCCGTTGACCTGATACTCAGACGAGCGCCACTCGATCTGTTGGTACAGCGTCTGCTGATCAATCTGTTGCGCAAATAACGTCAGTTGTTGTAACCGATCAAACAGACGACTGAGCGGCAATACCAGCACCAGCAAGAATACGCCTGCCAGCAACAGCGGCACCCCAAGTGCATACCACCAAAACCAGCGACTGATCGGTGCAGGAGACAGCACATGACTCACATATAACCAGTGACCCTGTGGCAATGCCTGCCACGCCTGCAAACGCTGATCGACAAAATGTCGTTCGGATCGTGGTGGATCGGGCCAAACCGCCACCTCGGACAGATAGCGATGATGATGTTGTAGGCTACTGGCCAGCATCGGTTGACCCGATGGATAAAACAGCACCACTTGACTGTTTACCAAGCCCACCGCATAGCTATCAATCATCAATTGCAGCGGCTGCTCATTGGGTTGCAGCGCCAGTTGCTGCGGATTGGATTGCTGCTGATCAAACGGCTTAGGCGCCGATTGGTCTAACTGCTGTGCGAGTAATTCGGCTAAAAATTCAAAACGCTGCACCGCCAATTGCTGCGCATGTCGCTCCTGCTGGGCACTCAAAAACACATAACGTGAAAACAAAGAGAACAACAAAACCGCAGCCGTCACCATCACCAACCGTCGAATCAATCGCGTGTGACGAATATGAGACAACAATCCGGTGACTGCCATGACGAGACCAGTACGATACGATAAGCATTTAACGCAAGGGTGCAGCCCGAAGACTGCACCACGATGACGCTGACCCGCAGCGCCGCCTCTCCCACCGCTTGGTTAGTCGAGATTCAGATCGGTCGTTGCACCAGTCGAAGCACTCGAGACCAGTTTGGCATACTTGGCTAGTACGCCACGGGTGTACTTCGGTGCAGGACGTACCCAGTTGGCACGGCGCTCGGCCAGCACGGCGTCACTGACCAGCACGCTGATTTCGCGGGTTTCGGCATCAATAATAATCTGATCACCGTTTTCGACCAGCGCAATCGTGCCACCCTCGAAGGCTTCAGGGGTGATATGCCCCACCACAAAACCATGCGAGCCACCACTAAACCGACCATCGGTGATCAAGGCGACCTCTTTGCCCAAGCCTTTGCCCATCACCGCAGAGGTGGGCGAGAGCATTTCGCGCATACCTGGGCCGCCTTTCGGGCCTTCGCCTTTGATCACAATCACGTCACCGGCTTTGACCTCACCATTGAGGATGCCTTCTAGTGCGCCTTCTTCGCCTTCATACACGCGGGCGCTGCCTTCAAAACGCAGGCCTTCTTTGCCGGTAATCTTGGCAACTGCGCCTTCGGCAGCCAGATTGCCCTTGAGAATAACCAAATGCGAATCCGCTTTAATCGGCGCTTCAAACGGCATGATGATTTTTTGATCCGCCGGATAATCTTGTACGTCGGCCAAGTTTTCTGCCAAGGTTTTGCCGGTCACGGTCAAACACGAGCCATCTAACATGCCACGATCCAGCATGCGCTTCATCAGGGGCTGAATCCCACCAATCGCCACCAACTCGCTCATCATGTATTTGCCAGATGGACGCACATCGGCCAACAACGGCGTCACTTGACCGATCCGTACAAAATCATCTAATGTCAGGTCAACGTCAACGGTACGTGCCATGCCAATCAAATGCAGCACCGCGTTGGTCGAGCCACCCAAGGTAATAATAACTTTAATCGCATTTTCAAAGGCGGCTTTGGTCATGATGTCGCGCGGCTTAATGTCCAAACGCAGCAAATTCAAGACGGCTTCACCAGCCCGCTCACAGTCGTCGAGTTTTTCACCCGAAATCGCATCTTGCGCGGATGAATTTGGCAAGCTCATTCCGAGTGCTTCAATCGCCGAGGCCATTGTGTTGGCGGTGTACATGCCACCACATGAACCCGGGCCTGGGATGGCCACTTCTTCAATTTGTTTGACTTGAATGGCGCTCAACTCGCCTTTGGCATGCTGTCCGACCGCTTCAAACACCGAAATAATATCGGTATGACCCGCACCCGGTTGGATCGTGCCGCCGTACACAAACACCGATGGACGGTTCAAACGTGCCATGCCCATGATGCAACCAGGCATGTTTTTATCGCAGCCGCCAATTGCGATTAGTCCGTCAAAGCCCTCACAACCGGCCACCGCTTCAATCGAATCAGCGATGATTTCACGTGACACCATCGAATACTTCATGCCTTCGGTGCCATTGGCGATACCGTCAGAGATGGTAATGGTATTAAAAATCACGCCTTTGCCACCGGCAGCATTGACGCCCGCTTCGGCTTGTCGTGCCAGACCGTCGATGTGCATGTTACACGGGGTGACATTCGCCCAAGTCGATGCAATGCCGACCTGTGGTTTTTTAAAATCTTCATCACTAAAACCCACAGCGCGCAACATGGCACGCGCAGGCGCGCATTCAACGCCATCAACAACTTGGGACGAATGCTTGCGCAGGTGGTCATTACTCATTGATTACTCTCCAATACATATGCTGCCACGATGATCATCCATCGCAAAAATGGGTTGCACTGCCGCAAGCATAGCAGTTTGAGCCGCGAGCTTCACCTGCGACAGAATCAGTTTAGCGGAGTTGCACCGGCTTATTGCGTGCGTGGCAACTCAACATGAATGCCATGCGCGGCATAAATCGCTTGGATCTGCTGTAAGTCAGCTGGCATGTCATCGCTTGGATAAATTTTACCCAAAATCAAGCCTTTTTGCTGCTGATTGGCAGCCAACATTAAGACAATCGGTACGTTTGCTGCTTTAGCAATCTGCCAAAATCCGGTTCGGATCGGCGGTTTTTCACCGTTCTTACCTCGAGTTGCTTCCGGTGCAATCACCAATGTAAACCGCTCATGTTTGGCAAATTCTTCAACCATTTGCTGTACGATATTTTTTGAGTTTTTGCGGTCAACGGGAATACAACCCAATCCAGTCAAAAGCTGACCAAGTACCGGCTTAAACAATTCTTGCTTGACTAAAATATGATAGGGCAACTGTAAAATATTCAGCAGTGCCATCGCCCGCACGGTGTCCATGTTGGTGGTATGGGGAAAACCAATAATCACTTGCTTGGGATCGCTAAGCGCGTCCGGCGCGATTTCGTACGTCCAACCAATCGACTTAAATACTGTTTTACCGAGTAATTGTCCAATCATGATCTGCTCCAACCACCAATAGATTTGGTTCGATCATACCGACTGTATCACCCAATTCCCTATGGCTTTTTTGATTAAAACCGGATTGTTTTGGTCATCTTGGCAAGCGCGCACTTGTTTTTTTCGATCTGCTGGCAGGCGCCCAACATGTAACGGGTGAGTTGCAAAAAAACGCTGGATCACCTGAATAGGGGATAGATTTTGCTGATCACAACTCGCACAGTGATTGGGGTATGTTCCCCTTTCATCATGGATGACATCGTCATGTATATGCGTGCTTTGGTATTGAGTGTTTGTATTATCGGCGTCAGTGGATCCGCTCAAGCGGGCTTCATGGACATGATCGGGCAAGCAGCACAGGTTGCCAATGCGGTGCGTGGCCAACCCGCGGCAGCGCCTGCCCCAACTGTCGCAGTCCCCGCGCCTACCGCAATGGTCAGTGCCGAGGTCATGCAAGGCTATGCAGCGATGGACTGTGCGGCACTACGAGGACTGGATGCGACATTCCAGCAGCAACTGACTGCCGTCGCGCCAGCAGCCGCACCTGCCGCACAGGCCAGTAAAGCAGCCGGATTATTTGGGCGTGCCAGCGGTTTGCTCGGTGCAGCCGGTGCACTCGCAGGCGTAGATACCAAGGCGATCCAGCAAGCCGCCGAAATGTCGCAGCAGGCCAATCAACTGGCCAACGGCATCGCGCCCCAAGCCGCAGTGTCCGCGCAAGCAGCGGATCTGAGCGCACAACTGGCTGCCATTCAATTGCAACTGCAAGCCAAAACCTGTCCTTAATCAGATGCTGTTGTTGAGGTCATCGCCAACTGCGGTAAAACAGACATGTGCCGGTCGCGCACATGTCACTACATGCTAAACTTCTAACAGAGTCGGCCAACACAGCGCCGCCATATAGACGCAGACAAGGTGGTCAGTCAGATGCAACGGATCTCTCCTTACACCGTGTTGAGCAGTTCAGCACTGGTGGTCGTACTGGTGTGTGCTGCCGTGATCTGGCTGGCCTGTCATGCGCCCAATCTTAGCCCGAATATTCAAGCCGTCGATCAACGTCTGATGGTCGACGTGGGCACAGCCGCCCAACCGACTCAGCAGCCGATTCAGTCGTTTTTAACGCCCAATAGCCGCGTTGCAGCAGATGTACATTTGGCACTCGAAGAACCGGACGTGCTGCCCAGCTACGCCGAATTTAACCAGTTTTTTCAGCAACAGCAGCAGCTTTTTGCAGCAGCCTCACAGCAACAACTGATCGCCGTCACCGATGAGCAACAACAGGTTCAGATTCAAGCTGAGACTCGACACCTACATGACCTACCATGGATGTTTTGGTTCCAGCTGTTTGTCGGGGTAGCCGGTGCGCTGACCGGTGCGGCGATGTATGCGTTTAGTAGCCCGAATGCCGCCACCCGTTATTACGCGCTCACAGGGATTGGCTATTTGTTGTTTGCGCCGAGTGCGGCGATTTATAGCTCGCGTGAGCTGATTTTAAATGGCGAAATTTTTAGGATTCTGTCAGCGATTAATCATTTTGGTGCGTTGTTTTTTACCGCCTCACTGGTTGCGCTGCTCTGGCATTACCCGAGTCGATTGCGCACGTGGCCAGTGTCCAGTATCGCTTATGCAGCCGCATTGTTATTTTGGCTGACCGATATGGCGCAGTTGTGGCCGGACACCAGCTTTGTGCCGCTCAGTGTGTTGACCCTGTTTAGCATTGGGATTCTGACCGCGATTGCACAAGGCTGGCGGGCGCGGCGGCATCCGGTCGACCGTGCCTCGTTTCGCTGGTTTATCGTGTCGATTTTTTTGGGTACGGGCTTATTTGCGGCCTTCGTGCTGATTCCGACTGCGATCAATCGACCGATGCCTGTCAGTCAGGGTTTAATGTTTGGCGCATTTTTGCTGATGTATTGGGGCTTGGCACTGGGGTTACTGCGCTATCGCTTGTTTGAACTGGAAGCGTGGTGGTTTTCGATTTGGAGTTGGTTTTTAAGCGGGTTGTCGATTGTGGTGATCGACGTTTTGCTGGTTTCTTTTTTATCATTGTCCAATCAGACCGCCTTGGTATTAGCAGTTGCCATGATGGGCTGGCTGTATTTTCCACTGCGGCAATGGGTGTTACAACGCTTGCGCCGTGATGCGCGGCAAGAGATTGATCAGTGGCTGCCGCGCGTGTTGCCGTTATTGCTGGATGTACGGCTGGGCAATGACCAAGAACGGCAGATTCGCCAGCGCTGGCCGATGATTATTCAGACGGTATTTGATCCGCTGCATCTGAGTGTTAGTCCTGCGGTCAATCAGCCGATCATCCAGCAATCCGGCCAGACGCTACTGATTCCGACCTTACAGCCCGATCAATCTAGTAGCCAAAGTTTGGTACTGCATCATGCGGCACGCGGGCAAAGGTTGTTCATTCGTCAAGACCTGCGCACCGTTGAAACACTGGTGCAACTGGCCGAGCTTGCCCTATCAGTCGCCCGCGCGCGCGATACCGGCGCACGCTTAGAACGGGAACGAATTGCGCGTGACATTCACGATGATTTGGGCGCACGGCTGTTGTATTTATTACAAAAAAGCGCCCCTGAACAGCAGCAGATCGTGCGCGAAACCCTTGATGATTTGCGTGGTTTGCTCAGTAGTCTAGACGGCGAAGACATCAGCCTCGGTGAAGCAGTGGCCAACTGGCGACTGGAAAATCGCCGCCGCTGTGAGGCAGGTCAGGCCGAGCTGGACTGGCAGGTGCGACTCGAACACGACGAGTCTATACTGACTGCTTTTGAATACCATCACCTGACGCGGATGCTACGCGAAGCCGTCACCAATGCCTTTAAGCACAGCCGCCCCACCCGCTTGATTATTCAGATTCAATCTGACGCGCACGGCCTACAACTCCAGATCGAAAACGATGGGGAGGCCACCATCAGTCCACACAGCAGTGGGCGCGGACTGGAAAATATGCAACGCCGCGCACAGTCGCTCAACGGCCAGATCACATGGCAACAAGACCAACACTATCATGTGCTGATCCATGTTCAGCTCAGCCACAGCAGCGACCCGCTGATTGCACTGGCTCAATACCAACCCTTGGAGCCAACCCGATGAGCAGCACGCGCCAACTGTGGATTGTCGATGACGACCTGTCGTTTTGTGATTTTTTACGCCAGACCCTTGCCAACCAAACCGACTATCACATCGCGGGCATGTCACACACTCTGAACGATGCCAAATACCAACTGGCACAACACCAGCCCGACTTGGTCACCGTTGATCTGTCGCTACCCGACGGCTCTGGCGTGGAACTGGTGCGCTGGCTACAACAGCACTACCCAGACTGCAAAAAAATGGTGGTGTCGCTGTGGGGCAATGATGATTTGGTGTTTCGGGCATTTCAGTACGGTGCAGATGGTTTTTTGCAAAAAGACAAACTGATCGGCATGGAAATCACCGCCGCGATTTGTGCACTCGAAGATGGTGGCACGCCAATCAGCCCGAAAATCGCCAAACGCTTACTTGGGCATTTTCAAATGATCCAAACCGAACACGCCGCGCCGATTGAAGATTGCCAACTGTCCGACCGTGAACGCGAAGTGTTGCAACTGCTGGCCAAAGGCTTGCTGTATAAAGAAATCGCCGACTTACTCAACCTTTCGCCGCATACCGTCGCCAGTCACGTCAAACGTATCTATAAAAAAATCAACGTCGCCTCACGTGGCGAAGCGGTGTTTGAAGCGCAAAAACGCCACCTGCTGTAATCGCTTGCACGCTTTAAATCGCCACTTCCCCGCTATTTTCCTCTAAAATGCGCCGATCTGTTCAAGGTCGCACATCATGTCACTGAAGATCGTTTTTGCTGGAACGCCCGAGTTTGCCGCCACCGCGTTGCAAGCTTTGCTCAATGCACAAACGCCCGATCACTTTAACATTGTGGCCGTGTATAGCCAGCCAGATCGGCCATCCGGTCGAGGCCAAAAACTCACCGCCTCACCGGTCAAACAACTCGCGCTTGCGCATGGCCTGCCGGTCTATCAACCGCTGAATTTTAAAGCCAGCAGCGCCGAAGGTTTGGCTGCACAGGCTGAACTCGCCGCACTGCAACCGGATCTGATGATTGTCGCCGCGTATGGTTTGATTTTGCCGCAAGCCGTGCTGGACATGCCGTGCTTGGGTTGCCTAAATATCCATGCCTCGATTTTGCCGCGTTGGCGTGGGGCTGCACCGATTCATCGGGCGCTGTTGGCGGGCGACAGTGAAACCGGCATTACCATTATGCAAATGAACGCCGGACTCGATACCGGCGACATGTTGCGCATCTTGCGCACACCGATTTTAGCGACAGATACGTCCGGCAGCTTACATGATCGCTTGGCAGTGTTGGGCGGTGACGCGATGCTGGCAACGCTGAACCATCTTGCCGCTGACCAAGCCGCTGCCATCCCGCAAGACGAATCACAGGTGACTTACGCGCATAAACTCTCCAAAGCCGAAGGCCAAATTGACTGGTCACAATCCGCCGCCGCCATCGACCGCCAGATTCGCGGCCTGCAACCATGGCCAGTTGCCTTCTGTCAACACAACGGGCAAACCTTGCGGGTCTGGTCAGCCGAACTGACTGACGGCAGATCAAATCAAGCCGCAGGCACAGTGACCACCGTCGGCAAATACGGCGTCAATGTGGTCTGCGGTGACGGTCAATTACTGCGACTCACCGCACTGCAATGGGCAGGTGGTAAGCCACTCAACGCCGTGCAGATGTTCCAAGCCAACAAAATCCAACTCGGGGACATACTCGCATGAGCCAAGCATCAGCACATAAAGCAGCACCCAAAGCCGACCATACACACGGTAACTTACGCGCCCAAGTGATCCGTATTTTGGTCATGGTCAAACAAGGTAAATCACTCAGCAGCAGCCCGTTTAGCAAAGCCCTCAACAACACCACTGAGCGCGACCGTGGCCTATTTAACCAGCTGGTGATGGGCAGTTGTCGGCATTGGTTTGCCTTAGACCGCATGCTACAACCGATGCTCAAACAACCGCTGACCGACCATCGGGTACACGCCGCCTTAATTTTAGGTATGTATCAGATTTTTTATACCCGTATTCCTGCCCACGCTGCAATCAGCGAAACGGTCGAAGCGATTAAGCAACTCGGCCAACTGAAAGCCTCTGGTCTGGTCAATGCGTTACTGCGCCGTTGTCTGCGTGAGCAAGCCGAACTCGAAGCCCTGATTGCGCAAAACAGCAGCCTACCGACGTGGCTCGATGACAGCTTAAAGCAAGACTGGCCAGCCGAATACGCCGCGATTGAACGCGAATTGCGGCTTGAAGCGCCGTTGTTTATCCGCGTCAATGCCAGCCTACAACCGCGTGATGAGTATCTGCACACCTTGCACCTGAATCAGGTCGATGCTGTCGCCACTGCCCGCCCGCATGGCATTCGCTTGCTGGAAGCCAATCATATTCCGAGTGTGGTCGGCTTTCACGATGGTTGGTTTTCGGTGCAAGATGATCACGCCCAACTGTGTGCTGAGTTGTTTGGCGATTTGAATGACAAACGTGTGCTTGATGCTTGCGCTGCCCCTGGTGGTAAGACCGCGCATTTACTGGAAAAATTTGACCTCAAGCAAATGACCGCACTCGACAGCGACGCCGAACGCCTCAAACGCGTGTCGGAAAATCTAGCGCGTTTGCAATTGCTGGATCATCGCGTGGTGACACAGGCGACTAATGCCGCGACGTGGCAAGCGGAGCAGCTGTTTGATGCGATCTTATTGGATGCGCCGTGTACCGCAACTGGCGTGTTACGCCGTCATCCTGATATTCGGTTATTACGGCAAGCTGGCGACGTGGATCAGACTGCTCGTTTACAGGCCAAGCTACTGAATAACCTGTGGAAGCAGCTTAACGTCGGCGGCGAATTGGTATATGTCACTTGTTCCTTGCTGAAGGCCGAAAACGAACAGCAAATCGCCGCGTTTTTAGCACGGACACCGAGTGCAGTTGAGGTGCCGATTGAGGCAGATTGGGGGCAAGTGCGACCACACGGGCGGCAGTTGTTTCCCCTGAGTGAGGGGGGCGATGGGTTTTATTTTGCCAAGTTGAGAAAGGTTTAAAGGATGACAGGTGAGCCGCGAGTAGAAACCATTACGCCGCAAGATTCGGAACAGCCGTTGTCAGATCAAGCCGTATTGAAACGGCCTGATCTTAAAATGGGCGACGAATTATGCAAGCTAGGTCAAGCACTCGGGCTGTCAGAGGCAGAGTGTGAAATTTTTGAGCCGGTTCGAGAGGCTGCCGAGCCAATCAGGTTTGATTGACTCAGTGGATCGTGGACATTTGTTATGATGATCACACTATGTCAGACACTTTCGCACATTTTTTCTAAAAGCGCGGCGGCGATAAACATGTTTTGTGGGACGCCATTAATCTCAAAAGCGTTGTACTCAAATGTCTGGCTGTCCTCGTCTACCGTAAACTGCACTACCGCACGGACAGGTTTATCTGCATACGTGATATCGCCACTGACATTCACGAATGTTTGCTCGGCATCAGTCACACCAGACTCCCAAGATGGACTGCCCATAAATCCATCGACCATTTTTTCTACTGTGGTATTCGGGCAGGACTGTATGGTTCCTCCTTTTACCATCGCGACTGTAGGGTCTAATGCACTGCAAGCAGCAAGCACGATAACAGTGCTAAACCCAAAACATTGCTTCACTTGACCATGCAAACTGACTTTATGGCTCATATCACACTCCTTGGTTTATCACTTTTTACAGCGTCGTGACCCGCGTATGCTGAGACGGTTATACGTTCATATGAAAACATGCAGGCAACGGGACTGCCCAGATTCTTCATTTTTAAAGAATTACAATATTCAGTGATTACGTCAACTGCTGATGACCATCAATACGTCAAACTGTGTCGTACTAAATAAACTTGTCACCCAGCCCTATACATATTTGTACGACATCTTGAACAATACAGAACAGTTCTATGTGTGTCGTCAGTTACCCTCTGCCTACTTTCAGTCATCTCAAAATAAGACTATTATGACCATAATCATCTGCGGCTGTAAAAGGGGATTCGACATGCCAAACCAGTGGAGCATCGCACAGGCCAAAGCGCAGTTTAGTGCCGTCATCCGCCAAGCCTACGAACAGCACCAGCCACAAATCATCACCCATCACGGACAAGGCCGTGTGGTGATTGTCCGTTACGATGATTGGGTGCAACAGCAACAGCCTAAAACCAGTCTGGTTGAGTTTTTTGCGTGCTCACCGTTGGCAAACGTCGCGCTCGAACTGCCAACACGAGATGCGACTGATGACCAGCATCGTGAGGTGAGTTTTTGAATTTTTTGCTAGATACCAATATTCTGTCTGAGTTAATTCGACCGCAACCTCATCCAGCAGTCATTGGCTGGCTACAAGCTCAGCCGGAAACTGCTTACTATTTCAGTGTCGTCACGCTGTCTGAACTTGCATTTGGGGTGGCGCGTTTGCCAGAGGGTCAACGCAAAGCGCAAATGCAGGACTGGCTCAGTCGTGACTTGCAGCAGCGTTTTATTGGGCGGATTCTGCCGGTATCTGATGCCGTTGGACTGTGCTGTGGTGAGCTTCGTGCTATACGACAATCGTGTGGTAGGCCGCTTGCGTTGGCAGATGGTTTGATTGCTGCGACCGCTGCCAGTCACGCGATGAGTTTGGTCACCCGAAATACTAAGGATTTTGAGGAGCTTGGGCTGGATTTGATCAATCCTTGGCAGATTTAGGCAAAACAATTTCACTTGTCACTCATCCCACCTAGTCCTATACTTGTACAGTATCTTGCACAATAAAGGACATTTCCATGCGTGTCGTCAGTTACTCCCAAGCACGTAACAATCTGAAAAGCGTTTTTGATCAAACGATTGACGACGCTGATGTAACGATTGTGACGCGCCGCGAGGGTCAAAACGCGGTGGTGATGGGTGAGGAATACTACAACAGCCTGATGGAAACCTTGCACCTGCTCAGTTCACCGCGTAATGCCGCGCACCTTGCACAGTCGATTGCGGAGTTTCGGGCAGGCAACACACTGCGTAAAGCGTTGCTTGATGCTGATGATTTGGTATGAGTCGATTGCTGAGTTTTACGCCAAGTGCTTGGGAAGACTACCAATATTGGCAAGGCCAAGACAAAAAGACGCTCAAGCGCATTAATCTATTGGTGAATGCGGCGTTGCATGAGCCGTTTGTGGGGATCGGTAAGCCTGAGCCATTGTTGGGCAATTTAAGCGGTTTTTGGAGTCGGCGGATAGATGAGAAGCATCGGCTGGTGTATGCCATAACCGATGCTGAACTGACGGTGATTGCTTGTCGTGGACATTATGACTAACAAAAAACCGTGACGAATATCGACTCTAAACACTATGAGTTAGATCGAAATCCGCCCTTCAGTATCCAAGCGCAGACCAAGCCAGCACAATAAAGAAGTATCATTCCAAAAAACCAAGAAAGGAATGCCAAACTTACGATCTTTATAACACGCTCATCTCGTATCAAGTCAACATGCGCTATATACTCTTCACGCGTTTGCACACTAACCTCGTGAATAGAACGATATCTATTTATTGTATTGCAATCTTCAATGTAGCGCTGCGAATAGTTAGGATTTTGAATAACGGTCTTGCATTGAGGATTTTTTAGTTCAGCAAGTATATCTTCATCAGGAAAATAGTAAGAATCATGTTCTTTTGGCATATTAACAAACATAATAAAAACCGCAAATCCTAAAGATAGAATAAAAACAACGATATACAATCGCCTCCACCCATTTAACTTCGACATTGGCCTTAGCTCCCTTGATATAATTTAACTGCCTCTCAACTGTAACGGGACTGTTTTGTAAAAACAACAATATATTCCCCTTCACATCATCCAAACCTCACGTTAGATCCCCCGCCCCAGCACCTTATTCACCGCCTTAACATCATAAAAACGCGGATTAAAATCTTCTTCGACCCACTCACACATCTGCTGATGCTCCTCGTCCTGATACTCCTCACTATCAGGATGCGCAATGACATCCAAAAAATAATACCAACCATCCAGCCCACCGATATCCTCCAGCGGACACGCCCCCTCACCCACCACCACCTCAGCCAGTGGCTGTGACAACGTCACCGGCAGGATTTTTTCTAAGACAATCAGATGCTCCCAGCCCTCACCAAAATCGTATTCATATGACATCTGGTCTTTCACCTGCTGCAACACCTCAGCCAGTGTGACCTTGCTTTCATCCCGAGACGCCTCGATATTCTCGCAAGTATCGGCATCACTAAAGGTCTGACCTTGTGCAGTAAAACTGTGCAAGTGGCAATCCTCCCAGCCCATCACCACCTGCAACACCTCATGCAACTGTGCCAGCGTCAGCTTGCTCTGCACATTGACGCGCCGCCAGATCGCCGGTTTTGCGCCGACCAGACTGACTTTTAATTGATAGAGCGCATTGCTTTTACCGCTTGATTTTGCAGAACTTGCCTTGTGGCTGGGCTTAGCCATGATCATTTGCTCCACAGATCACCAGCACGCGCTCTTCAGTCATATCCAGCATCGCCGCCCGAATCCCCTCGCGCCCCAAGCCGCTGTCTTTTACGCCACCATACGGCATGTTATCGACACGGAAGGTAGGCACATCATTAATAATCACCCCACCGACATGCAGTGTGTCCCACGCCTCAAACATCTGATTGATATTTTGCGTATACACACCCGCTTGCAGTCCAAATCGACTTTGATTGATCAGGTCTAAACCCTCGCGGAACGACTGGTATTGCTGGAGCACCACCACAGGGCCAAACGCTTCATTTTCAATCACATCACAGCCTTCCGGTACATTTTCCAACACCGTCGCCTGTAACATCGCGCCGTTCAATTCACCGCCGCAGAGCAAATTTGCACCTTTGGCAACCGCTGCATCAATCCACTGTTTCAGACGTTCGGCTTCTTTATGCTTGATCATTGGACCAACCACAGTGGACTCCAGTTGTGGATTGGCGGGGATCAGTTTTGCCACCCGCGCCACAAACTTGGCTTTAAGCTGGTCATAAATCACCGCATGCACCACAATGCGCTGCACACTGATACAGACCTGCCCCGACTGGCCAAAACTCCCCGCCACCAAGCGATCTAACGCCGCATCAATATCGGTATCTGGCTCAATCAACACTGCTGCATTGCCGCCGAGTTCCAGCACGACTTTTTTGCGACCTGCCCGCGCCTTCATGTCCCAGCCGACCTGATCTGAACCGGTAAAACTCAGCAATTTCAAACGGTCATCAGTCACCAAAACATCTGCCGCTGCTCGCTCACATGGCACAATCGAAAATGCGCCCTGCGGTAAATCCGTTTCAGCCAGCACCTCCGCCATGATCAATGCACTGATCGGGGTCAGACTGGCGGGCTTCAACACAAATGGACAACCGGCCGCAATCGCAGGCGCGATCTTGTGCGCGGTCAGGTTTAGCGGAAAATTAAACGGGCTAATAAACGCACATGCCCCAATCGGCACACGCTGCACCATGCCGCGATAACACGCCGCCGCAGGCGTCACATCCAGCGGCATCACCGCGCCCAGATCAGTCTGCGTGACCGCATCGGCCGCCAGCTGAAACGTACTAATCAAGCGTGTCACCTCTGCCCGCGCCGCCAGAATCGGCTTACCGCCTTCCACCACCAAGACCTGCGCAAGCTCCTCACGCCGTTCCGTAAAACGTCGCACACAATGCAATAAAATCGCCTGCCGCTGATAGGTTTTAAGCTGTGCCATCGGCCGCTCGGCTGCCACCGCCGCCGCAATCGCATGCTCCATCAGATCAGCGTCGGCAAGGCCGACCTGCGCCACCACTTGCCCCGTATATTTGTCTTCAACATCCAGCCACTGCTTCGGCTGCACGGCTTGATTGGCAACATATAACGGATAACGGGCGGCAAAATGAAACGGCATTGACATGAAAAACATCCTAGCGGCATACATCAAAAAAATGAAAAACCAACGCGAACCTTGCGCAGTGATCGGCTTTTATCCTGTGTGCATACTGGCAGAAAACCCAGATTGCGCCAACATTCAACTGATCGATTAAATCGTTAACAGCCCGAATAATCGCAGCAGATCAACTCAATTTATCCTATGCTATAAGCTGATCACTTTAAGACACACCGGATATTGATATGCAAAAACTCGCCCTCACCGTTGCCAGCGTCACTGCATTGATGCTCGGTAGCGCCCCTGCCCAAGCCGATTTTGTCGGCATCTATGCCAGTGCCGACTATTGGAATTATGACGGTGCCGCCAGCGTCGCCGAAGCCAATAAAACGCCTGAACAGTTTGATCTGGGTAGCGAAAAGCAAGCCAGCATCAGCGTGTCGGTCGAACATCCTGTTCCATTAGTTCCCAATGTGCGGGTGCGCCACACCAGTTTAAAAGGTGCCGACACCCTGAACAGTTTGGCATTCGCGTTCGATAATCAACTCTATGTTGGTGATGTCAATCTGGCACTAGACTTTACCAGCACCGATCTGATTTTGTATTACGAGATCCTTGATAACGTGGTCAGTGTCGATGTCGGCGTTGCTGCCAAGCAATTTGACGGTGAACTGCTGGTACAAGGCAATACTCCACTACCGACCACCAGCACGGTCAAATTTACCGAAATCATCCCAATGGCTTACGCGTCGGTCGGTGGTAGCTTGCCGTTTACTGGCTTTAGCTTTAAGGCCGAAGCCGCAGGCGTCAGCTATGACGGCTCATCGGTATCTGACATCCAAGCCGAAGTTAAATATGATTTTATTGATAATCTGGCGGTCGATCTTGGCCTAAAAGCAGGCTATCGTCAGCTCAAAGTCGATCTCAAAGATGTTGAAAATACCGATGCCAATCTGGATTTTAAAGGGCCCTATGTCGGCCTAGAAATCCATTTTTAAGCACACCTTTTCCGCCAGTCATGCACCATACATGACTGGCGCTTTATACAACTGCACAAGAAATGGGGCGAAAAGGCCGACAACTTTCGATATAACGATAGATCCAGACTGCCACAGATTGCCCAACATGAGCGCCGCTTATCAACGCATCGCAATGGCGATTCAATACTTACAGCAGCACTATCAGCAGCAGCCTTCACTGACCGACATCGCCGAGCAGATTCACCAAAGTCCAAGCCATTTTCAGCGCCAATTTCAAGATTGGGTCGGACTCTCACCCAAAAAATTTCTTCAGCACCTCACGCTAGAACAAGCCAAACAACAACTACAACACGCACAATCGGTGTTTGACACCAGTCAAAATCTCGGGTTATCCAGCGCCAGTCGGCTACATGACTTGTTTATTCAGATCGAAAGCATGACACCGGGCGAATTTAAATCCGGCGGCACAGCATTGACCATTGATTACGCCTTTGCACAGACCTCTTTCGGCCAAATTTTATGTGCATCGACCCAAATCGGCCTTTGCCACTTGGCCTTTTGTGATGATCAAACGGTTGCTCTACAACAGCTTTATACCCAATACCCAAACGCTCACTATCGGCCACTCGACAGTACCTTTCAACATTCCGTTGTCGAGCTATTGTCCGCTGCAAATCAACCGCAACAGCTTAAACTGCATCTAAAAGGCAGTGCGTTCCAGCTTAAAGTTTGGCAGGCTTTGCTGAACATTCCCGATGGCCAACTGCGCAGCTACTCACAAGTGGCTCACGGGATTGACCACATAAACGCACAACGCGCAGTGGGGAGCGCGATTGGTCAAAATCCAATCGCCGTGATTATTCCTTGTCATCGCGTCATTCAAACCAGCGGCGCACTTGGCGGCTATCGCTGGGACTTATCGCGCAAAATCAACTTGCTTGAGCATGAACTGAGGCCGGATCGACTACTTCGCAATACGGATAAAACAACCTATGCCGACCCTGATACAGCCTGATTTATTTGAGCAGCCCGCCAAATTACCCAGATCTTTACTGCCAAACGACGGGATGGCCTACGATTATGGTGCAATCATGGCCACGACTCAGGCCGACCAATACTTTCTACAACTTCAAAACGAAATCGACTGGCAGCCTGATCAACTCTGGATGATGGGCAAACTGATCAAAACCCGCCGATTGGTCGCATGGTATGGCTCGCAGCCGTTTCAATACGGCTACTCCAGAACTGAAAAAACCGCCCTGATCTGGACGGCTTGTCTGTTACAGCTAAAACAACTGGTCGAGCAACACACTCAGTCACGCTATAACAGTTGCTTGCTGAATTTCTATGATTCGGGTGAGGTCGGCATGGGCTGGCACACAGACAAAGAAAAACAACTGGTACAACATGGCTCTATTGCCTCACTGAGTTTTGGCGCGACGCGTCGGTTTGCTTTTCGGCATCTGCATACCGCTGAGCAGATCAAAGTCGAGTTACTACACGGCAGCTTATTAGAAATGAAAGACCAGACACAGGACTACTGGCAGCATTCGCTATTAAAATCGAGCAAAATCAACACAGCACGGATTAATCTCACGTTCCGACAGATTCGGGAGGAGTCACTACTTACAAGAGATTAGAAAGATCCTCATGAGTCTGATCGCCATATATAGCGTACACAACAAAAAGCAAAAGGCTGAAACATTTAAGAGCGTTTAGCTCAGTACCATAATTTTTATGAATGCCATGCAAAACGCCATGTCGATTGGGAATTATAAGTCCCAGCTCATCTGGGATGCTATTAGTATCTTTCATAAGGTCAGTGTGGGTAAGAGAAAAACCTTTTATATGTCAACGCCAATGTAAAAATGCCCCCCTAGCGCCAGTTTAAAATTGACCCCCTAGGTCAAACTAGCGGCTTTTTGAGCCGCTGTTATGCTGACTCAG
>JBAQKP010000173.1:0-10655 GCA_049301135.1 Moraxellaceae bacterium
CAAGCGATCATGATCAGCCACGCCAGCCACTATCTTGAGCAACTGCGCGCTGCGTATGTGTTGGCGGATTTCGGTGATCGGCAAGCAGTGATCAACCAACAAGTGCAACATCTGGCTGCCGAAGTCGATGCGGTTGCCTTGATGCCGGAAGCGCTGCTGGACGAAGTCACCGGCTTGGTCGAATGGCCAGTTGCCCTACGCGCCACCTTTGAAGCGCGCTTTCTGCACGTGCCACAAGAAGCGCTGATCTCGACCATGCAGGACAATCAAAAGTATTTTTGCTTGGTCGATCATGCCGGCAAGTTGCAGCCGTACTTTATCACCGTGTCGAATATCGAAAGCAAAGACCCTGCACAGATCATTGATGGCAATGAAAAAGTCGTGCGTCCACGCCTGACCGATGCGGAGTTTTTCTTTAAACAAGACCAAAAACAGCCGCTGTTTGCCCGTCAAGTCAAACTGCAAAACATGATTTTCCAAGCCCAACTGGGCACGTTGTGGGACAAAGCCGAGCGGGTTGCAAATTTGTCTGCGTTTATTGCGACGCAGATCGGCTCTGACATCGAGCAAACCACTCGCGCGGCACTACTGGCAAAAATGGATTTGGCGACTGAACTGGTCGGTGAATTCCCTGAATTACAAGGGATTGCGGGTAGTTATTACGCCAAACTCGAAGGCGAACCGCATGAGGTATCCGAGGCGATTCGTGAGCAGTATTTGCCGCGTTTTGCGGGTGACGTGTTGCCACAGACACAGGCCGGTTTTGCGGTCGCGTTGGCAGATCGTTTGGATACGTTGGCGGGGATTTTTGGGATTAACCAAGCGCCAACTGGCAGCAAAGATCCGTTTAGTTTGCGTCGTGCCGCGATTGGGATTTTGCGTCTATTGATCGAAAAGCAAATCGCGCTGCCGCTGACTGCGTTGGTGGGTATGGCGGTCAAAGGCTACGGCAACAAGATCAAGGACGGCATGAAAACCCTGACCGATGCCAGCGAGTTTTTGCAGGGTCGCTATCGGGCGATGTACGAAGATCAAGGCATTGCGGTCGATACGATTTTGGCGGTGCAGGCGCTCAGTCCTGATTCTCCGTTGGATTTTGATCGGCGGATTCGGGCGGTTGAGCATTTCCGGCGCTTGCCAGAAGCAGCGGCATTGGCGGCGGCGAATAAGCGGGTGGCGAATATCCTCGCCAAAGAAGCTGATCAAGCCAGCCTACTCTCTCAAGGCACGGCGAGTACTGTCGATGCGGGTCTGTTGGTCGAAGCGGCGGAGCAGGCGTTGTTTGCACAGCTTGAAGCGTTAGAGCCGGTGGTACAGCCATTGTTGGCGGCGCGGGATTATACGCCTGCGTTGTCGAAGCTTGCGGCGTTACGCGACTCGGTGGATCAATTCTTTGATCAGGTGATGGTCAATGCTGACGATGCGGCGTTAAAACTCAATCGGTTACGCTTGCTGGCGCGGTTGCGTGGGCTGTTTATGAGTGTGGCGGATGTGAGTGTGTTGCAGGGTTAACCAGCACTGTATGCTCGATGATATGGGTAACGAGATGTTGCCCATATCTTGACCTGATAAATTATCGTGGCCTTAGAATGCGAGAATCGATACAAGGTGTTGCACCATGTCAAACAATACCACTAGGCCTAAAATTCTGATTCCTACCAAAACGGAAGATCAGCAACTACTTGCTGCTGCGCTGGCTGACCCTGATGCGCAGCCTTTGAAGCCCGAACAACTCTCACAGATGCAACCACTACGCGCAGTGCGTGGTCGCCCAAAGTCTGAAGCTCCCAAACAATTGGTGTCTGTGCGCTACAGTCCAGAGGTGCTGGATTTTTTTAAATCGAGTGGCGCGGGTTGGCAAGCTCGAATGGATGCGGTATTGCTGGGTTATGTGAAGGCGCAAAAAACGTCTTGACGATTTTTAACACAAATTTGATTTTAGGAGTACTCTATGCTTAAGACAGGACATATCGAACACGAGAGACGTGGGGATGACATTTATTTCAGATGTACCCACTGTAATCATGACGAAACCGTAAAAAACTATGAAAATGGAGCGACACCTAAAGACTTCGTTCATATGCCTTTCCTAAAAGGAGGAAAGGCATATTACGCAGAATGTAGGAAATGTCGCAAGGTCTCGGAAGACTTCTATCCTAACTCACATCTCATATAGACTCTTTATTCTGAAGGATAAAGTATTCCTTTAAATGCGCCAATTCGCCCTATCCTCCAAAAAACTACGCAACATTCCACGTCGGCTGCGTGCCTTAGCACGCTGGGCGGCGGGCTTTGCCGGTCGATATGTCCCTGCACAGCGAGCCGATGCGCGTTTTTTTAATTGGAAGATTCCCGTTCACCTACACCTGTTACAAGGCCAACAAACCACGCCAGACCTGCAAGCGTTTTGTATACAGCAGTTGATCCAAGCTGCCCAACATTTGGTTGACGCAGCCAAAGCTCACACTCCAGCGCCCTATTATCGCGTAGCCTGCCTAATCATCTGGCCGTACTTGCATCAGAGTGAAGTCACGATTTTTTATGATCCTCAGTATTATCAAGGTTTTCTCAATATAAAGACCCCGCTACCCCGCAGCGCCTTACTTGAACATTTAGCACTTGAGATTCCAGCGGATTGGCAAGTGGTCGGCGTCGATGCCACGCAGCCAGACGACCCACAGCCGGTGACATGGTGGGTAATTGGACAGCCGGTTTAAACGCAAATCACCAAACTGTCACCCCAATCCCAGCAATTTTTGTTAGTCTGTTACGGGTCTGACCGAACGGAATCCTTATGAAAACTATCCTGATCGCCAACCAAAAAGGCGGCTGTGGCAAAACCCTGACTGCGATTACCCTCGCCAGTGCGTTGGCGGCACGCGGCGATAAGGTCGCGCTGGCCGATGCCGACCCACAAAAATCCTCCCTGCGCTGGCTGAAATTGCGCCCTGACACAGCGTCCGCGATTATTGGCTTGGATTGGCGTAACGAAAAAAGCATCGGCGACGCCCCGAAAAAAACCGATTGGCTGATTATTGATGCGCCTGGTGCTTTGACTGGCGAACATGCCGAACAACTGATTGCCGAGTGTCATGCGATCATTACGCCGGTACAACCATCGTTTTTTGATGTGGACAGCACCCAGCGTTTTTTAAAGAACATCGAAGACATTAAACGCATTCGTAAAGGTAAAACCTCAGTACATCTACTGGCCAATCGCGTCCGCGCCCAAGCGGTCACCAATCAGCAACTGAATCAATTCTTTGACAAAATCGGTCAGCAACCGGTGGCGTGGATTACCGAGCGCAGTGCCTACCCGCAACTGGCGGCTGAGGGTTTAAGCGTGTTTGATCGCTCCCAAAAACTGTATCGCGACATTCAGACCCAGTGGCAACCGGTGTTAGACGCACTGCGCTAAGATCCAATATCAGGGGCAGCCAACCATGCAGATTCGACCGATTTACCTGCTGACACTGAGCATGACGCTGCTGATCGGCTGCGCCAGTGGCGTGCGGCCATACGATGGCGTGGTCGGTTTTACCCTGATCCCGCAGCAGAGCAACCACTACCGTTATGTCGATGAACAACGGCATGGTCAGGCCTTTGTGGTGGCGCAATTGCGTAAGGGTTGTGCGGAGCAACTGGGCATTACAGCCGAACAAGTACAACTCGATCAACTGGATGTGCGGCCACTAACAGGTCGCGTCAGTCAGACGATTCAAGTGCCGACGGGTGTGGCGTTTAGTGGTGATAATTTCCAAACTGACCGCCAAACCATCTACGGCCAAGACAACCAAACGCGGCCAATCGCCCTGATCGAAGCCCGCGCTCGTTGTGGTATCGTCGCGCCTTAGCTGTTTAATCTTACGGCTAAAGCTCGCCAATTAATGCACGGTAGACGCCAGCCGCTCCTGAAAAAACCGTAGCACTCGCTGCAACGCGACTAGCGTCGGATGGCCTTCTTGGTCGATCAGATCCGTAGTTAATACCGAGTGCGCGGTGATGCTGTTGCCGTGCGGATTACGAAAGCTGGAATCAATGGTGATCCCTTCAAAACCCTCGCCAAAGGTCTGCTGTAGCGCACAAAATCGCTGCGGCGGACACAATGGATCATGGCTAAACCGTAAACCTAAAATCCTCAACTGCTCGTCTTCTACGCGTTTTTGTAAAATTTCAACGCCTTCAGGGCTTAAATGTAAACCGGCTTTTTGTGCAGCCGTCACCCCAACTGGTAAAGAAGGCTGACTCAGCACAGGCGCAGTCACCCACGGATCAAGTGCAAGTGTCAGGGCAAAATTACCGGTTAAGCACATGCCCAGCACGCCAACCGAACCACCAAGTTCATCATGCACCGCCTTGGATAGGCCGCGTAAAAAATCAGTCACTGGACTGCTTTTATTCGCGTCAAATACCGCAAACTCTTTACGCACACAAGACATAGCGATTTCTTTTACCGCGCTAGTCAGGCTAAACGGCGTCCCCGCAATGCCCAACAAACACGGCATAAAGACGGTAAAGCCAGCCGCGGCGACTCGACGGGCAAAGTTGGCGACTTCTGGGGTAATCGTCGGGACTTCATGAATAATAATCACCGCAGGGCCACTGCCTTGCCGATAGACCGGATAGGTATAATCGGCATAGGTCAGTGCATTGACGGTAAAATCGCGCAAATGATCAAATTCTTTAATGGTGGCTCGCATGGATGGCTTCCTGAAATCAGCAATGCTTGATATAGCATGTTATGCCGCTAAACACAGCGCCTCGCGCCGCAGATCTTGATTGGAAAATTAAATCAGCCAGCACATCTGACGCAATCTACATTTCAACAGAGCACATCAGCTAGCCTCACGAAATTTCCGCTCATTGGCATAGATAAATTGCTATGATCGGCTTGACCGTTCATGCACGCCAATACAGCCAGAATCAATCACCCGTGACGGGTGCGGCATGCCTTCAAGCCTAAATCCCGATCTTCTTGTTATTGTTTGTTTGAGTCCTTCATGCACAATCCCCAACTGATTAACCGACTGATTTTACTCACCCTACTGGTTGGGCTACTCGCACTGAGCTATCAGGTGTTGGCGTTTTTTATTTCGCCAGTGCTGTGGGCAGCGATTTTGGCCTATGTGACGTGGCCGATGTATCGTCGCTTACGCAACGGGCTGAATCAACGGCACAATCTCAGTGCAACGATCATGATTCTCGGATTTATTTTGGTGATTGGTGTGCCGGTGATGATCGGCTTATTTATCTTGCAACAAGAAGCGCGGATGTTATACGGCCACCTGCAAACGCAGTTACTGTCGGGCAAATTTAGCATTCCAGACTTGGTGACCAAGCTGCCGCTGATCGGCGGGCAAATCCAAGAACTGATCGCTGAACTAAACGCCGATCCTGACCAAATCATGCTGCAAATGCGTGAATGGATTCAGTCGCATCTGGCCTACGGCAAAGAGATCGTCAATGAGGTGTCACGCAATCTGGCTCGCCTGAGCTTCGCGCTATTGACCTTGTTTTTTATGTATCGCGATGGTGATCGAGTGCTGGTGCAGGTACGTGCTGCGCTGCATAAGGTGCTGGATACGCGTTCGGAAGGCTATCTGCAAGCGATTGGCCAAACCACGCAGGCAGTGGTGTACGGGATTGGTTTGACGGCGTTGGCACAGGCTATGCTGGCGGGCTTGGGCTATTGGATGGCCGGTGCGCCAAGTCCGATTTTGCTCACACTGATGACCTTTGTGATTGCGTTGATTCCGTTTGGAACGCCATTTGCGTGGGGCATCGTCAGTCTGTGGTTGGTGTCGCAAGGTCAAACCATGCCTGCATTGGGCTTGGCCTTGTGGGGCATTTTTGTGGTCAGTTGGATTGATAATATCATTAGGCCGATGGTGATTTCGGGCGCGACCAAAGTGCCGTTTATTTTGATCATGTTCGGGGTGCTGGGCGGCTTAACGGCGTTTGGGATGATTGGGCTGTTTATTGGCCCCGTGATTTTGGCGGTGTTGCTGGCCGTCTGGCGCGAGTGGTTGGCGCAAGAAGCTGTGGTCGAACAGGCGGAAATCGATGCAGTACGGGCGGCACACGATCAAAACGGGTAAAAAAATCAACCTCCGCAAAGCGGCACAACGTAACGTACTGCTTGTTTTTGGCACGAGTATTATTCGTCGAACGTTTTAACATCGACAAATAATCATCAACAGGATGCATTCGGATGGCACACCCAGCAAAACCGTCTCGTGATGCATTTTCTAGTACGTTGCGCAGCCTACTGGCTGATCGTCCGCTATCTCGTCCATTTGTTTGTGATGGCTCACCACTGGACTGTCAGGTAATGCTAGTCGGCTTTAATGCGGCCACATCAATGCAAGCTAGTTTTTTAGATTTTTGGACAGATCAAAACGGCTTTGGCTTCAACGCATGGCAGCAAGCTTATACAGCCGAACGTCAGGCAAACGGCAAAACGGCGTACAGCGCTACCCGTCGCAATCTGAATCGCTTACAGATGGCGGTCACTGCATCCAATCTATCAGCTGCTAAGATTTTGGAAACCAATATTTTTGACCACCCATCAGCCAACAAAAAACAATTGTTAAAAGCACAACAGGACACTCAGATCTTTGATTTTTTATTGCACAGTGTCCAACCTAGAATCGTCATTAGTCATGGTAAGGATGCTAATCAATACCTTGCTACCCGCTATCAGCAGCAGGTCAACCAAGACCATTGGGTTGAGCTAACACATCAAGGCCAGACGTTTTGTTGGTATGCCACCTCGCATTTGTCGCGCGGCTGGTCATATGAAAAACTTGATGCACTCGGTCAACAAATTGCCGAAAAATCAAACTGAGCATGGCCAATCGATACGCTCACTCAAACTGCGCCAACACATGATTCAGATAATTTAAACCTTGTGGCGTACAACTGAGCCGCTCAGGATTGGCACTGATCAAGCCTTGCTGCTGTAATCGCTGCAATGGCTCGGCTAACACCGCCACATCCAACCCTGTCCGCTGCTGAAATAACTGACGGTCTACCCCATCAACCAAGCGCAACGCATTCATCATAAATTCAAACGGCAACTCATCGGCGGCCACAGGCTGAATCTGCTTGGCCGGTGCAGGAAACTCGGCCAAATAATCCTTCGGCAAGCGTGATTTTTGATAGCGCTCGATTCGATCTGGCCACGTGATTTTGCCATGTGCGCCCGCACCAATCGCCAAATAATCGCCAAACTGCCAATAGTTCAGATTATGCCGACACGGTTGCTCGCGCGCCCACGCCGACACCTCATACTGCACAAAACCATGCTGCCGCAGCAACGCCTCACCCGCCGCCTGAATCTCCGCCAAGCAATCCTCATCCGGCAACACCGGCTGCGTCCGAAAAAACACTGTATTTGGCTCGATAGTCAGTTGATACCACGACAGATGCGTTGCACCAGCGTCGATGGCAAGCTGTAAATCCTGCACTGCTTGTGCGGCGGTTTGTTGCGGTAGACCGTGCATCAGATCGACATTGACCCGATCAAATCCCGCCGCCCGCACTCCTGCAATCGCGCGCAGGGCATCATCGGCCGAATGTACCCGCCCCAATACCTGCAACAACCGATCATCAAAGGTCTGCACGCCGAGTGACAGCCGATTAATGCCCACCGCTAAATAATCGGCAAATGGCGCATGCTCCAGCGTACCGGCATTGGCTTCTAAGGTAATTTCGCAATCTGGGCTAAACGAAAACAACAGACGCAACTGCCGAAATAACCGATCATAGCCCGCAGCCGAAATCAGCGACGGTGTGCCGCCACCGACAAACACGCTGCTGATGGCACGGCCTTGCGCCCACGTCACTTGCTGCGCCGCGTCGGCCAGTAGTGCATCGAGATAATCTGCTTCCAGCGTGCTGGACAGTTGCCCATCCGGTACGGCATGTGAGTTAAAATCGCAATACGGGCATTTTTTAATACACCACGGCATATGGATATACAGTGCCAATGGAATCGATTCAGGCGCGAACATCTGCGATGGAAAACTGGCTGGCTGATACAACGGCATAGAATAGATACTGCTCTCGTTAAGGGGATCACACATGGCCTATTGGCTGATGAAATCAGAACCAGACACCTTTGGCATCGACCATTTGCAACAGCGTGGCCGCTGGCTGTGGGACGGTGTGCGCAACTACCAGGCGCGTAATTTTTTACGGCAGATGCAGGTCGGTGATCTGGCGCTATTCTACCACTCGAATTGCAAAATACCCGCAGTCGTCGGCATGATGCGGATTGTACGCGCAGGCTATGCCGATCCGACCCAGTTTGAGCCGGACAACAAGTATTATGATCCAAAATCGACACTGGACGCGCCACGCTGGACGGCGGTAGATGTCGAATTTGTGCAAAAATGGCAAACACCCGTCCCGCTACACACACTCAGACAACTGCCGGAACTGGCCGATTTGGCATTGGTTAAGACAGGCAACCGACTTTCATTAATGCCGATGACTGCGGCAGAATGGCATGCGGTACTGCACCAGCAGCCAGCCATACCTTCAGCGTAATCGTCGGCACAAGCTTAGACAGCGTTAGACTCAGGAGCACAAACAGATGAAATCAATCTACACATGGACAGCAGTTCTGCTGGGCAGCATGTTACTGGCGGGCTGTGGTGGCGAAGACGATGCCAGCAGTGTTGCCCGTAACGGCGACGGTGGCTTGTTTTTTGGCTTTTTTCAAGAAGCACGCAGCAGCAATGACGCCAACCCACGCAATATCGGCGGACTATATTTAAACGTGCCTAGCGGCAATGGTTTGTATTTTGGTCAAGCGTCTTTTCAGTTTAATGCTGCATGTCAGTTGGTCAATAATTTACCGATTTTGGGTGACAAACTCGGCAGCAACTTAAGCGGCGCTTCAGGTGGTGTGTTGGATAATCCATTGATTCCATCTAATGATGATCAGGTGGCTTTTAGCATGCCCGCTAATTATTTTTTTGATGGACGCAGCTACGGCGGCAACTATGCACGCCTGAATGTCAGCACCAATCAGACGCGTACGACGTCTATTTGCGGCTCAACCTATAACCTCGCGCCCAACGGTGCGTGGGTGAGTCATATGCAAAATACTCGGTTTCCGTCAGATTTTACCCTTCGAAAAACCAGCACTGACCAAGTGACGTGGCTATCTCCAGACAGCATAACCTCGACTCGTGCATTGGTAATGTTGCTTGATGCTGACAAGCTGGCGAGTTCTGCCGAAAACGCGATTGTTAGTCAGGTGATCCAAGCTATTCCAGCCAAGCGCCCCGACCAACCCAGCGTATTGAATAGCTATAGTTTACTGCCACAATCCACTGTACCAAAAGACTATATTGTCGTGGTGCAGTTGCTAGACGCACAAGGTCGGCTGGCGGGCTTTGACGATCTGAGTGTTCGTTTTTAACGGCTAAGTCTCAGTCCCTTATTCAGTCGCTCTTTTTATTGATTCTCACCAAAAAACAGCCGCGATTTGACGCGGCTGTTTTGATCTGCACTCTTCTTAGGAACACCAGCCGTGAATGCAGCAGTACACCGCACAGCGGAGATCAAAGCCGAACTGCTGACCTTGTTTCATTTAACCTTGCCGATCCTGATCACCCAAGTGGCACAAGCCGGTTACGGCCTGATTGACACGATCATGGCCGGTCGGGTATCGCCTGCTGATTTGGCCGCAGTGGCGGTCGGTGCGGGCTTATGGTTGCCGATTGTGTTGCTGATCAGTGGGATTTTGATCGCCACAACACCGCTGGTCGCCGAAGCCGTTGGGGCAAATCGACGGGCGCAAGTGCCGCAGATTACCCGACAATCTCTGTGGGTCGCGCTTGGCTTGGGAATCTTGGGCTTTGGCTTGTTGCGCTTATCGCCACTGTTGTTTGCGCCACTCGGCGTGCCGGACAACCTACAAAGCATGACGACCACATACTTGCATGGCGTGTCGTATGGTCTACCCGCCGTCGCACTATATAGCACGTTACGCGGCTATAGCGAGGCGCTGGGTCATCCACGTGCGGTGACGGTGATCAGCCTGCTCGGTCTTGCCTTAAATGTGCCGCTCAACTACGCATTTATCTACGGCTACGGCATGATTCCGGCGATGGGTGGCCCCGGTTGTGGTTATGCGACTGCGATTTTGATGTGGGGCATGACGGGGCTGTTGGCGTTGTATCTGTCGTTTGCGCGGCACTATCACGATATTCGGCTGTTTGATCGGTTTGAACGCCCCGACCGCCAGATGATCAGTAAGATTTTGACCCTTGGTGTACCGATTGGGATTGCGATTTTCTTCGAGGTCAGTTTGTTTAGTCTGGCCGCGCTGATCCTCAGTCCACTCGGTGAAACGGTGGTCGCCGCGCATCAAATCGCCCTGTCCGTCACCTCACAACTTTTTATGATTCCGCTGGCATTGGCGATGGCACTGACCATTCGGATCGGTCAGTTGTACGGCGAAAAAAACTGGCCGACCCTGCATTTGGTCAGGCGCTTGGGGTTTATCAGTAGTACGGTTTTGGCATTTGGCACGATGCTACTGATTGCGCTGTTTCGGGCGGATATGGCACGCGCCTACAGCAATGATCTTGAAGTGCAGGCGTTGGCCATGTATTTATTGTTGTTTGCGTTGGCCTATC
>JBAQKP010000174.1:0-11389 GCA_049301135.1 Moraxellaceae bacterium
CAACAAAAAAACCAGCAAACGACGGGTATCACGTGGGTCAATTATCCCGTCATCATGTAGCCGTGCACTGTTAAAAAACGCATTGGTGCCTTGTTCGAGCTTCATGGCGGTGCTTTGTTCCAAAAAGTCCAGCATCTGCTCATTCGGCTCCATACCGGATTGCCGCTGCTTTTCTTCAGCGACGATACGCAGCACTTTACCGGCTTGTGCACTGCCCATCACGGCGGTACGCGAATTTGGCCACGCAAAAATAAATCGAGGTGATAAGCCGCGCCCACACATCGCATAATTGCCCGCACCGTATGAGCCGCCGACCACAATTGAGATCTTCGGTACGGTGGTATTGGCGACTGCTTGAATCACTTTTGAGCCGTGTTTGACGATGCCGTTTTGTTCGGCATCGGTGCCGACCAAGAAGCCCGTAGTATTGTGCAAAAAGATCAATGGACGCTGAGTCTGCTCACACAGTTGGATAAACTGTGCCATTTTGGTCGCGCCATGCGGGGTGATTGGCCCATTATTGGTGATGATGCCGACGGTAAAGCCGGCGATTTTTGACCAGCCACAGATGGTGAAATTGTCGTACTCGTTTTTAAATTCCATGAAGTCCGAATCATCGACCAGACGGGCGATAATTTGTTTCATATCGAGTGGGGTTTTGGGATCTGCTGGAATAATACCCAGCACATCATCAATCGGATAGCGTGGTTCGGCATAACCGGTTGGCAGGTGTTGCACCGGCTGCCAATTCAGCATGTTCATCACATCACGCGCGATGCGAATGCCGTCTTGATCGTTTTCTGCCAAAAATTCTGCGGTTCCGGCGATTTGCGCGTGCATTTCTGCGCCACCCAAGTCCTCACTGGTCGCGACTTCACCGGTGGCGGCTTTGAGCAACGGAGGGCCTGCTAAGAACATCTCAGTTTGTTTGCGGACTGCAATCACATAATCGGACAGGCCGGGCTGATATGCACCACCCGCCGTGGCGTTACCATGAATCACCGAGACTTGCGGAATACCTGCGGCAGACAGCCGTGCTTGATTGGCAAAGGTTTTACCGCCGGGGATAAATACTTCTGCTGCGTAGTTGAGGTTTGCCCCGCCGCTTTCGGTCATGGTGATGACTGGCAGTTTGTTTTCCATGGCGATTTCTTGCAGCCTTAGGGTTTTTTGCACCCCCATCGGCTGCATCGTGCCACCTTTGATCGCGCTGTTGCTGGCAGAGACCAAGCAGCGCACACCATTGACAAAACCCAAGCCAGAAATCACACAACCACCCGCGTCCGAGCCGTCTTTGTCATCAAACATCTGATAACCAGCCAGCCCCATCAATTCAATAAATGGCGAGTTGGCATCCAGCATCAGGCGCACGCGCTCGTGCGGCAGGATTTTGCCTTTTTTGTCAAATTTCGGTTTGGCGGCGTAGGATTTTTCGACGACCTTTTGCCCGATAGCCCGCAGATCATCAATAAACTGCTGCATGCTGGCGCGGTTACGGGCAAATTCTTCACTGTTGCTGTCAATGTCGCTTTGAATCACACTCATGATGATTGATCCTTAACCTTTTTCCTTGAAAATATCGGGAATAAATGCACGGTGAAAACCATTGAATGGCAGGTTGTTTTCGGCATCACCCAGTGGATACATCCGTGTGCCTTGTGAGGCTGCGCCGTCAATTCGGATGGTCATGCCGGACACAAACGCAGCGGCTTCTGACAGTAAAAAACAAGTGACAGCAGACACTTCAGACTCTGTGCCCATACGTTTAATCGGCACGTTACCGGCCAGTGACGGAATGATGAATTTGGCAAAATCACCCTGATAGGTATCCATGCCGGACGACATGATCCAACCAGGCGCGACACAGTTGACCCGTACGCCAGATTTGCCCCATTCGACTGCGGCGGTTTTGGTCAGGTTATCCACACCCGCCCGCGCCGCACCGGAATGTCCCATGCCGGGCATGCCGCCCCACATGTCGGCCGACATGTTGACGATGCTGCCACCGTGCTTGGCCATCCATTGGGTGTAGGTTTCGCGCATCATCAAAAACGTGCCGTGTAGGTTATTTTTGATCACTGCATCAAAGCCATTGATCGAGATGTTTTCCAGTGCCGAGGGGAATTGCCCTCCAGCGTTATTGACCAAACCATCAATTTTGCCAAACTGTTCAATCACGTCGGCGATGGTCTGTTTGACCTGTGCTTCATCGCGAATATCACAGACTTTACCAATCGCCTTGCCGCCATCTGCGGCGATTTCGGCCAAAACCTTATCTAGTTTTTCGATCTTGCGACCGGTGATCACCACCTGTGCGCCGAGTGCTGCCAATTCGTGTGCGGTGCAGCGGCCAATGCCAGAGCCGCCACCCGTTACAATAATCACCTGACCCGCAAACGCGTCAGACCGAAAAATCGAAGCATATCCAGACATCGCAAATTCCATATGTAAATAAGGAGAGGTATTAGGCTTGAGCCAGTAAATCGGCTGGAACTTTAACTGGCATATCCAGTAGTTGCTGGGCAAACGCCTTGCCCTGTGGATCAATTCGTAGACTGGCCATGCCACCGCCGCCAAGCGCGTTTTCCAGCATAAAGTTCAGGGCATGTAGTCCAGTCAATTCGTAGCGTTTGACCTGATTGGTCGGCTGATCTAAGACATGTTGCATAAATTCAGCAACAGCAGACTCGGTTAAGGCCGCCCGAATCCAAGGCAGGTATTCTGCTCGCCGAGCAATCACGCCGATATTGCTGTGATTGCCTTTGTCGCCGCTACGCGCATAGGCCAACTCAACCAATGGCACTTCGATTTCTGTGCCGGTATAGCTTGCGGTTGCACCAGCCGTGACCGGTGCGGGCAGTTGGGTGGGTTGACCGGCGGGGATGTTGAGCGTTTGCCGTTTGCCCGCAATGTCGAGCTCAACCGTCACATCGCTTTTGTTGACCAACATCGAGAACAGCTTGACCACTGGTGACGGTTTAGGCCGACCACCGACAATGCCGGTCATGCCTGGTGCCATGCCGGTGGCGGCTTGGGCAATTTCGGACGCAAAAAACAAACAGGCTTCACTAAACAAATGACTGACCGCGATTTTGACCACCACTTCACGGCTGTCGCTCAGGCGAGCGTGTGCGCCGTAAGTGGTTTCTGTACCGAGAATTTCGATGGATTTTGTGCTATACGGCGGCACACCGCGCAGCGCGAGGACACGTTCACATTTTTCGATGATCGCCTGTGCCACGGCTTCGCCTTTACGCTTGGCATCACGGCCACCGACCAAGAAGCTGACCGCCACGCGATGTCCATCGGGATAAGTTGCACTGACTTTGTACTGATCGGTTGGCGCACGGCCTTTGGCACCGGTTGCGCGTACCAAATTTTCGCCGATTTGCTCAAGCTGGACATGGGTAAAATCCACGATCACATCGGGTAAAATATACGACTGCGGATCGTTTATTTCATACACGATCTGCTCAGAAATTGTACCGACACTGATCAAGCCACCCGTGCCTTCAGGCTTGCTGACCACAAAGCTGCCATCGGCACTGACTTCGACAATCGGAAAGCCCATGTTGGCGTAGCCGTCTTTGACCAGTTCCCAATCGGTAAAATTGCCGCCGGTACACTGCGCCCCGCATTCGATGATATGACCAGCCAATGCCGCTTGGGCAAGCCGGTCATAGTCGTCGGTTGCCCAGTCAAACTCGTGCATCAACGCGCCAATCGTGACCGCCGAATCGACACAGCGACCCGTAATCACAATATCTGCACCGGCAGCTAGCGCAGCCTGAATCGGTACAGCACCGAGATAGGCATTCATGCTGGCGACTTGGGCAGGCATTGGTTCACCGCTAAACATCTCGGTCTTGCCTGCTTTAAAAAACTCAGCGTGTCGGTCGATAACATCATCACCGATGACTGCCACCACGTTGAGATCCAAGCCTGCATCAGCAACCAGCTTGGCAATCGCATCACGACAGGCCAATGGATTAATGCCACCTGCATTGCTGATGACTTTGATTTTTTTGGCGGCAATTTTTTTGAGTAATGGACTCATCACACGGGTGACGAAGTCATGTGCATAGCCCATCGTCGGATCTTTTTGCTTGGCTTTGGCCATGATCGACATGGTGACTTCAGATAGGTAGTCAAACACCAAATAGTCGATGTCAGCCATATGTACCAACTGGAATGCCGCAGTGTTGGTATCGCCCCAAAAACCGGAAGCACAGCCGATCCGAACCGTGGATTGGGGTGAGGTCGTAGATGTTGTAGCGGTTTGTGGGGTCATTACCTTGACTCGGTAGGGCAGATCATGCGACAAACATACCAAGCAAGCGCTTGGTTTGTAAAGTGGCATTCGAGGCCAATTTAGCAAGCTGTTGTTTGTCACAGGTTTGTGCTGTCAAAAGCAGATAGACTGGTTACACTGCGCTGGGGAAAAGTGGTTTTCGGGAGTGGTCAGATTGCAGCAACTCACCAAATTAGAGGATTTACCGCAGGTCGGTGGGCTAAATGACACTCCGCGTGGGCGCGTGCTGCGTGCTGCGGCGTATTTGTTTCATATACAAGGTTATAGTCGAACCACAGTGCGTGAGATTGCCCAAGTCGTGGGGATTCAGTCCGGCAGTTTATTTCATCATTTTAAAAGCAAAGAAGATATCCTCTGTGCCGTGATGACCGAGGCAATTATTTATAATTTGGCACAAATGCAACGCGCGGTTGATCAAGCTGATAGTACTTATGAGCAATTAAAAGGTTTGATTATTGCCGAATTACAGTCGATTAATGGCGATACGGGTGCGGCGATGGCAGTTTTGGTGCACGAGTGGACATTATTGCCCAAGCCACGACAGGCAGAGTTATTAGAGATGCGTCAGCAATACGAACAGATCTGGTTTAAGGTGTTACAGAACGCCCATGCCGAGCAGTTAATACAGCAAGATCCGATTCTGTGGCGACGTTTAATTGGTGGCTCGATTTCGTGGAGTATCACTTGGTATAAACCGACCGGAAGGCTCTCGTTGCTGGAGGTGGCTGAACAGTTGCTCGACATCACGGTCACTACACCGCAACGCTAGTAAGCGACGGGCAGCAAATCGTTTAAATACAATCTTGTCCAACAAAATCAACAAAATATGACCTGTCCATTCATCCGATCAAATCCCTCAGTGCATCGGAAAATTCTTTTGAGGCGCGTGATTTGATTTATATTGTCCTGAGCGTTTGATCAGCTGCGACTGTAATTGCCGTGGTGATTAACCGGGTTGGGTGTTCAATGGATGACGATAAATTGTGTGTTGTGGTGGCTTGCATGCTGAACACTGAATATCACGCACAGTTGACATAAGGATAGTGCCGATCATGTTGCATGGTGAACAGCGACGTCACAGCCGCTTTGCGACTATTAAGTCGATTATTGGGATGTTCGCCAATAAAACGGCTGATTTTTTGCGCCCCTCTGTGACGGCGCGCTGTATATTTGCCTTGTTATTAGCATCAGTACTGAATATAAGCTATTTGATTTGGAAACTGATTATTCTTGCCACGCCTGTACTGCATGAGTTTGTCCATATTGATTTTTTAAAACAAGAAGTGCTGGTTGGTCTTGGGCTGAGTGGGGTTTACTTGCTGGGTATACTGATGATCTGGTGTTTGCGTGGCTACCCCAAAACACATGCTGTTTTAGAATTTTTTTGTTTACAGGTAATTGCGTTAAGCATGGCCTATCAGGGCTATGCTTTTGGGAGTGTTTCGGTCGTCACTGGCATGATGCTGATGTGTATGTCCACGATAGGTCTGGTTTTATTCAGTCGTATCGCACTCTATAGTGCTGTGTTTACGGGACTAACAGCTTTGGCTGGCACTGCTTATGCGTATAGTGCAGGGTTGTTGCCCTATGCCCCAAAATTTATTTCGCCGGATATGTACGCGTCATCTGCGGATTCTTTTTTTCTGATCAGCAACAATTTTTTATTTTCTGCGCCGATTTTTTTAGGTGGATTATTGGCGCTAGACTTTCTAAAAACCGAATTAAAAAATCGAGAACTGTTGTTTAGTGCTTTATTGCGCTTAGATCCACTGACCCAAGTCTATAATCGTCATATGATTTATGAGTATATGCATACCGCCTCGATTGTTCAGGGAACATCGACGCTAGCACAGCAAGACGCAATTATTCTACTGGATATGGATTTTTTTAAGGCGATTAATGATCAGTACGGTCATCAGGTGGGCGACCAAGTGCTGATTCAAGCCGCCAAAACCTTACGTCAACACGTGCGTGAACAAGATATTCTGGCGCGGTTCGGTGGTGAAGAGTTTATTATTATTTTGCCAGAAGCCTCGATTGCTACCGCCTATCGTGTCGCAGAGCGTTGTCGGCAAGCAATTGCAGCAATGCAAATTTCGTTGGCAGATGAGGTTCTACGATGCACGGCCAGCTTTGGTCTAACTCTGAGTACGGATCGGCAGCATTTGGACCGGCAGATTGACGCAGCAGATCAGGCGTTGTATCAGGCCAAGCGGCAAGGTCGTAATTGTACTGTGGTGTATCCATCGGAGTTGCTGGTGGAGGAGTTATGACGATGAGGAACGTTATCGACTGGTTTAAAAATTTATCGCATAGCTTAGAAGAAAAGCCAGTCAATAACGCGATTATTGCCGGTTTTGCGGTGATGCTGCTACATGGATCTTATTTTTTGTGGAAAATCTATATTCTCCTACATCCTGACTTACATCAATTTATCAATATTGCGGTATTTTTTCGAGAGATTCTGATCACGGCGGGGATTTTTTTAGGATTCTTATTGTTGATTGTTGCATTACATAAGACCAAAAATAATTTTAAAGTTTCTGGCACTTTGGTTTTTTTAATGTTGTTGTTTATTTCCCTCAGCATGGCGTATCAAGGCTATACGTTTGGCAGTATGTCATTGCCCAGTGGTGTGATGCTGATTGCAGCCACCATTGTTGGGTTTATTTTGTTTGATCGCCGTTCGGTGTATTGGGTCTCCGCTCTTGCAGGTGTGAGTTTGGTGGCCACCACAGTTGCGGCAATCCTTGGTTGGTTGCCGTATGCACCGAAGTTGCTGGAGAGTAATTTTCCAAGTGATCAGCGTGCCGCCGTATTTTTGTTGTTAAATATGTTGCTGGTAGTCACGCCAGCTTATCTAACGGTAATGTTGATTGCGGATTATTTTATTAATCAATTGAAGCGGCGTACCTTGCAGTTACAGCAACTCAGTGAGCGTGATCCACTCACCCAATTGAGTAATCGTCGGGTGGTGTATGACTATCTGGCGCGATATGACGCACGGCTGGATCTGCCATGGCGTCAGCATACGATTATCATGATGGATATTGATTTTTTTAAAAAAATTAATGATCAATGGGGGCATCTGATTGGTGATGAGGTGTTACAGCACGTCGCAACGGAATTACAAGCTGCCGCTGAGTCTGGCGATTTGGTTGGGCGATTTGGTGGCGAGGAGTTTATTGTGATCATGCCAACCGAGCAGGTGGATCGGGCTGAAGCGTTTGCAGCGTATTGTCAACGGCAGTTATCTTTATATCATTTTAGACCGATTGATGGGGTCTATCATCAGTTGACGGCAAGTTTCGGGATTGTTTCTGCCAGCCAAGGCGCGGGTCTCAACGCACAATCACTGGAACAATTGATCGGTCTCGCCGATCAAGCGCTATACCGTGCAAAGCAAGCGGGGCGTGCTTGCACGGTAGTGCTATAGCTCAACTAAAAACTAAGCGATGCCTTTGGCGAGACGTTGCTCGACCAAATCGAGTAGAGCGAGCTCTTCAAGCAGGCTGAGGGTAATCAGCTTATCTTCAAGTGCGTCCAACTCGTCTTCTGGGACCTTGCTGAGTTGGCCTTCTTCGCGCCGCTGCCGTACCATATTGCCCATCAGACCGATGAAGGTTCTGCTGTTCATATGTTCGGTGTTGGCTTCGGTAATCGCCCATGTCAGAATCGACAGCTCAAGCTCACTGAACTGCTCACGCAGACGTGGGATGCTTTCGCCAAGCAATAGACCGTAGCGATGAATCACGTTACTGACCCGCCGATGTGGGGCGGCACGACTCTGGCCGAGCACATAGCTGAGCCGAGTATTCAGATGCAAGTTGATCGAAGCTGAGGCATCATCATGGGATTCAGCGCCGCCGAAGCCTTGCTGTTGGTCATGCAGATGCGGATAACGCTTCTTTAAAATGGTACGGGGGGTGGTTGGATATGGCATAGGTATCAAGTCTTTGCTGAAAGTGACAGTTAGAAACTTGCACTTAAATGAAGTGCAGGAAACAATATAGTCAAATATATAACATGCGCATCATCATATTGCAATCTATGCCCCGAACCACGCCGGTGCTCAATCGGCGCACGCTTTAATATTTATTTGTTAAATATCATGTATTTGTTTTTTTTATGTTAGTTATGCTTAACAATAATTGCTTAAAAACCGCATATTTTTTGTAGTTTATCTTCAATAGATCGTCAGTATTTGCTGATATGCGTTGCCGTACATAGCCGCGTGCAGTTCTGCATCGTCGTATCACCGTCAGTGGTGTTCCGAGGAGGTGGCTTCGGTTTGCAGTTGCAGCATAAAGGTCGCCAGTCGCTCGGCATGCTGCTCGCGCATTTGTTGTGAGGCTTTGGCGTAGATTGAGGTGGTCGCAATACTACGATGTGCCAAAGCATTCTGTACTGCTTCAAGCCGTGCACCAGCAATTAAGCTGTGCGTGGCGTGGGTATGCCGTAAGCCATGTGCGGTCAGTTGGCGGATTTGTGTGGCCAAATAGGGATCTTCACAGGTTGCTGCTGCGCTCTTGGTGATTTTCTCAAAGTCAAAACCAATGTTTCTCGCCAATACCGGCCGACCGAGTTGTTTAATATTGCTGATCAACGGCTGTGGCTCATCTGGTTCAGGCAGTGCGGATAGGCCAAAACGCAGCCGATAGCGTTTTAGTTCGTCAAGCAAGCTGCTGTGTACCGCAACGCTATGTTGTCGGCCGCCTTTAATCGGTACGGTCAGCGTCCAACGGCCTTCACGCCGGACAAAACCGGCCATACTGCCTTCGGCGATGGAGGAGCGGCGTAGACCCGTGTGATACAACAGTGCGCACAGCCAGCGTTGTCGAGTGGCCAAGCGTTGCTGGGTTTCGGTCACCGCCAGTTGTTCTTGGGTGAGTAACCAGCGCCACAAAAACAGCCAAGCGTCCGGTTCAAGGGCTTTTTCGGTGATGTCAGGCGGTGTGCTGATCGGTTGCGCGGAGAGTGCGACTGGATTGTGCTTTAAATGCCCTGCATCTTGCAGGTAGCGATACAGGCTTTTAATCACCAGTCGGGCATAGCCGATCGAGTTGGGCGATAGCGGTTTCAGTAGACGCTGAGTGATTGGACGTTGTTGGGCGGGCAGACTGCTGTCAATCAACCAGTGCGCGGGTGGATTGGCCAAATGATCTAAATACCCATGAATATGCTCGACTTTGACTTTGTCTAAGCCAGACAGTCCGAGTTCATGCGTCACAAATAACACAAAGCGCAGCGCTTCTTTTTGGTAGGCGATACGGGTGTGTGGGCTGCGTGCCGCGCGTGCGTCTAGCCAAGTGCCAATCGCTTGTAGGTCATTGTCAGCATTCAGTGCTGATGTGTCAGGGGAGTGATCAAGGGTGATCAGTGGGGTGGTGGACATGATCAGCAAACCGTTTTTAGTCAACATCAGCTTGGGTCACAGCAGCGCAACTCCAGCATCTATTGTCGCCCATGATAGATCAATCGGCTGATGTCGAGACTGTTCGAACCCGTTCGAGTCGCAGGACTATAGCACCGATTGAGGGCAAAACCTGCTATGATCTCGCGGCTTAATTGACCGTGTACCTGATTTTTACAGGGATTGCCGTCGTTAAGTCTGTGTTATTTGAACGAGGATAAATCATTTGCCATCTACTGTGTCTGATCCAAGCCCCATGTCACTGTTTGCAGATTTAGATTCCCATAGCATTGCTGAGTCGGCTGTTGCGGAACATCTGCTATTGGATGCCTTAACGCCATTGGTCAAACTGTGGATTTTGCGCATGTTTATCCTGTTGGGCGGCCATCGTGGTTTTGTGCATCAGCATGGCTTTCACCATGAGTTGATTGCGCAGCAGTTGGGTTTTGAGACGCAGTGGATTAATCAAGATTATCAAGAGGCCGAGGCGGTTAGTCAGTTGCGTCAGTTTTATCAAGAGGCTGAGGCCGCAGAGTCACAACAGCCTGCGCCGTTGCCGATGGAGCTCTCACAGAATATCGGGCAGTTGGCCGAGTTGGTGGGTTTGTCTGTGTTGGAAGGGCATTTATTGGCGTTTGCGGCACTGATTCATACCGAGCGCTCATTGGATGACGCGGCAGATTATTTGGGTTTATTAACTTCGGCCAAGACCGCGCAAGTTTTATCAGTGATTTTAAATGTGCCGCATAGTGCCGTGCGGGCTGCGTTAGATCCACAGAGTCGTTTGGTGCGTTCGGGCTTGCTGATGGTGGATCGGCAGGGCAGTTATAGTTTGCGCAATAAGTTGGAATTGTTGTCGGGGCATTTTGCTGATCATTTGCTTTCGAGTAATGATGATCCGGTGCAACTGCTGCGTGATACGATTGTGCCGACCACTGCGCCGCTGCTCAGTTTGACGGATTATCCACATATTCAGTCGAGTATTGAGTTGCTGCTGCCGTATCTGCGGCAGGTGCAAGCCACCAAACGTCATGGTGTGAACGTGTTTATTCACGGTGCGGCGGGCACAGGTAAAAGTCAATTGGTACGGGTGCTAGCCGCAGCACTGAACAGCCCGCTGTTTGAAATTGCCAGTGAAGATGAAGATGGCGATCCGGTCGATGCACTGCAACGCTTGCGGTCGTATCGGGCGGCGCAGAGTGTGTTTGCCCAGCAGCAAGCTCTATTGATTTTTGATGAAATTGAAGATGTCTTTAACGACACGGCACTGGCCTCTGGGCTGCAAAGCACCGCGCAAAGTCGTAAAGCATGGATTAATCGGATGTTGGAGCATAATCCTGTACCGGCCTTTTGGGTGTCGAATGCTGATGAGCTTGATCCAGCGTTTGTACGGCGCTTTGATCTGGTGATCGAAATGCCGATTCCACCTAAAAAACAACGCCTGCGGATGATTCAGCAGTTATGCGGGGAGCAACTCAGTGGCGATAGCCAAAACCGTTTGGCCAGTGCCGAAGCGCTATCACCGGCGGTACTGAATCGGGCGCATCAGGTGGTTGGGCTGATTCAAGCGCAACAACCGAGCATCGTCGCCGAACAAGCGATTGAGCAATTGGTCTCGAGTACCTTAAAAGCGCAGGGTTATCGGCCTTTGTTACGTCAGGATC
>JBAQKP010000175.1:0-7356 GCA_049301135.1 Moraxellaceae bacterium
GCGTAGAAGGTGGCTATTTGGAGTTACAAGCGCGTGGTGACGACTACCAGATTATTATTCAGGACTTAGATGCGGCCAGAACATTTCCTGCTACGGTGACTGCGCAAGGACTCAGTTTTGAGCGAGACGGTCAAACGGAACAGATTCAGGCGGCCACGGGTGCAACAACTGGCATGAAATGGTTGAGCGATAAACAAGACTGTCTGATGATTCGTTATGGCGAAGGATTTTGTCGCGATTAACTGCTTTTTACTGTTTTTTGAACCAGATGCTGCTTAGTTTAGGTTTTTTTAAAGCGTTAAGATTTATAGCCTCTCAGTCGGATGGCTTAATTTTTTTGGAGAAATACATGCAAAACAACCTATGGATGAGCCTGTTGACCGTGTTGTGCTTGGCGGGTTGTCAAAGCGGGCAGACGACAAATACTCAGCAACCGAGTGCCGCCAACCCAGTTGTCCCTGAAGCGACCAGCTGCATCATGGACGTGCAAGCCTGTCCAGATGGCTCATCTGTCAGCCGCGATCCCGCTAAAAACTGTGCGTTTCGGGTGTGTCCTGCTGCAAGTCGGTATTAGCCAATAAACGCAAAATCCACTGCCGGACGTTGACCTGCCATCAAGTCAGCAATCGCTTGACCAGAGCCACAGGAATGCGTCCAGCCCAGCGTGCCGTGTCCGGTATTGAGGTACAGATTAGACAGTTTGCTGCGACCAATATACGGAATATTCGACGGTGTCGCTGGACGTAATCCCGTCCAGTATTGTACTTGGCTGGCATCGACCGCATCTGGAAACAGTTGCAGTACCCGCTTGGTAATCGCCTGACAACGCACCGGATTCAGTTCGGTGCTGTAGCCGTTCAGCTCCGCTGTCCCCGCAATCCGTAGCCGATTACCGAGCCGTGAAAATACCAATTTGTATTGATCATCGGTCAGGCTGACTTGTGGCGCAAGGGACGGCTCAAGCACTGGCATGGTGGCCGAGTAGCCTTTGGCCGGATAAATTAACAGATCAATCCCAAGCGGCTTGACCAGCATCGGGCTATAACTGCCCAAACAGAGCAAATACGCATCGGCATGTAAGGTGATCGGCAGTCCATGCGCGTCTTGAATCCGCACCCCCGTCACCTGTTGTGCATCGGCTTCTAAGCCCAAGATGGTGCTGTTATAACGAAATTCCACGCCCTGCGCGGCGGCCATTGCGGCAAGGTTTTGGGTAAACTGATGTGCATCGCCCGACTCATCGGCGGCAGTGAAAGTTGCTCCAGCGATCTGCGCTTGCATCAAACGTAAGGCCGGTTCAATCGCCACCGCTTCTGCGGCACTGATCACTTGCCGATCACAGCCAAATTCCCGCATGATTTTGGCCGGTGCTAAGGCTGCTTCGAATTCACGCAGATCGGTATAAAAATGCAAAATGCCTTTGCTTAAGCAGTCGTACTGAATACCGGTATCGGCGCGCAGTTGTTGTAAGGTTTGCCGTGAGTAGGTGCCGAGATTCACCATCTGAATAATGTTATGGCGGGTTTTGGCGGGGGTACATTCTTTTAAAAACTGCATGCCCCAACGCCACTGCATCGAATCGGCACGCAGCCGAAACAACAGCGGCGCGTCTTCCTTAAATAGCCATTTGAGGATTTTTTTTGGTGCGGCAGGGTTTGCCCATGGTTCGGCATGTGACACCGAGATTTGGCCGCCATTGGCAAATGAGGTTTCTAGGCCAGCATTTGGCTGCCGCTCAATCACCGTCACGTCATAGCCTTTTTGCCGTAAAAACCACGCGGCTGTTGTTCCAATCACGCCTGCACCTAACACAATCACCTTCATCGCCGTGTCTCCGTGAGGCTCTGCCTGTGCCAGAATATTCTGACCATTGTCGGCATTTGAGCGGGTATTTTCACTGTAGCAAAAGCTAAGCCAATGCGCAGGCTTGTTTAAAGTTTGACAGTGTTGCTGTTTCAATCTAACCTAAGTGTACAAATGTTCACCGAATGCAGAGAGTCGTCATGTCGCAATCCAGCTTGCCGAATATTGATACGGATGTAACGCCGTCGTCGGATCAGCAACTGACCGATGCACTGTCGGTCGAACAGCCACTGATACTGGACGCAGCGCAGCCGGTCGATTTGGCAGCAATTGATTTACAAGATCTTGATCTATCAGATTTGGATACTGATGTGGACGTGGATGCACAACCTGTTGATGTATCCATGATTGAAGCAGAACTAGCCGTCGCGCTATCTGCTACTGCCAAAGCCTCGCCGTGGCGGCATCTGCGGCATTTTCGCCACCTCCGGCATACTGGCGCGGTACTGCATGCCGCCAGTTTAGGGGCGCGTGAGCTGACGCATTTGGTCGCCGAAATGCACGGCACAATTACCCGTTTGCCGTCACCGATCAATCGTGACTATCAGGCCGAGCTGGCACATGCGCCGTTTCCATATCGGATCGTGGCAGGGTTGTTTGATAAAATCGGCCAAAAAGCCCGCTATCTGTCGCCACAAGACAACGAAGCCGACGGCATCGCACTACAAGCCCAAGCGGTACTCAATGGCGTGAGTGGCGATAAACTGGCCGATTGGAACAGCTCGTTGGCGTTTGAGTTGAGCTTGCGTGATGTGGACGGTCAGCGGCTGGCGGGGCGTGACTGGGTGAATGCCTCCTCGCAAGGGCATGTGCTGTTGATTCATGGCTTGTGCGGTTCGGATCAGGATTGGAATAATCCGGCTGCGCGGCAACTGATTGATCAGCTGCAAGCTACGGGTGATGCGGTCGCGTGGCTGCGTTACAACACTGGCCAAAGCATTGCGGAAAATGGCCGCGCGTTGGATGCGCTGTTACAGCAGTGTTTTGCGGGTCGGCAAACGCCATTACGCGTGCTGGGCTATAGCATGGGCGGGTTGTTGATTCGTAGCGCGTGTTATTGGGCGGAGCAGCACGGGCATGACTGGGTTAAAAACCTGAGTCATGTCGCGTGTTTGGGGACGCCGCACTTGGGCGCACCGGCCGAGCGTTTGGGTAATATGGCCAATGGTCTGTTGGGTTTTACCCCGTATACCAAGCCATTGGCGCGGCTCGGTAATATTCGCAGTCGCGGCATTAAAGACTTGAGTCATGGTTGGATCAATCCTGAGCATTTATTTACCCTGCTGCCCGCGCAGACGCAGGTGTTGCTGATTGCAGCGGCGATCAGTGCGCGGCATGAGGGCAATCTGGTTGGCGATGGCTTGGTTCCGGTGCGTAGTGCGTTTGCGGAGTATCATGGTCAGCCGTTGCTGACGGGTAAAATGGTGCAGCGGCGTTTGATTTCTAATCTGGCGCATATTCCGATTGTGAGTGATGTGCGGGTGTTTCAAGCGGTGCAGGAGTGGTTGCAGCAGACGCATGGTTTGCCGAATGTGCTGAGTGAGATTCAGCCGGTGGCTGAGATGGTGGAGGTAGCAACCTACTAAAGCCTTTTTAGTTTAGAAGTGGAGAGCTTTCAGCGGTGGGGTTTGAAAACGCATGCGCCGAACTATGGCGTGTGCAGTCAGTTATTGGGTTGACAAGTTCGGTACAATAACGCAATGCTGATTGTAGCAAAGGGGAATTAATCTTCAGAAACAGGAAGTCATAGTATGGCAAAAAGAGTTATAAAGTGTGCTGTATATCAGAATATTTCTTGCTTTTCAGAAAGCCATAGAGTTTTTGATAACTGGGATTCCATCAAGGACAGCTTGGTACTTCCTATTATCAATCTTTCTACTGAATTATTTCTAAGTGGAAGCGTTTTTTCATACACTGATAATCGACAGTGTCAACTTGGCCTGAATGATAAGCTTTACGATATAGACCCTGAAGATCAATTCAACAAGAATATAGCCGATGGTACTGCCTCTGAAAGCCATTTTTTATACTACAAACGGTTTGAGCCTGTTACACAAGAATTTCTGTCTTTTTTAAATAGGGATTTTTATGTTTGCGAGGGTATTCTAAAATATAAGCTCAACAGCTGTGATTTTATAAGGAGTGATTTTGTTCAGTTAGTCGTTGAAGGATATGGTACAGTTCATACGCAGCTAACCTGTGTATTGCCCATCGATTCTTTTTTTGAAAATGTTAACTTGTTTATGGGTGCTGACTATATATCAGGTCCTGTAAGAGGACTTTTTCACCCTGAACTGCCGATCAAGAAGATAGCAAGCAAACGTCTTAAGACAAGCGTAGTCGTACACATGTTCATATGTCAGCATTTTATATATATTTTGCTGAGTGACGAAAACTCGGAAAAACTACATACGCTTTTAAGCGACAGAGTTCCATTTTTTTGATTTTTTTACGATATTCAGTCCACGCAGTCATAACTAGCACAGCGTAATCATATGGATGCGAGATGACGTGCAAATTTAAAATCGGCTTGTCATCTGCACCGGCTTATACTAGCGGCCTGACAGCAACACGGACAGCCCAACATGCAACACCATTCCCCCGCCTTAGTCGCCGTCTACTGCGGCTCACGCCTCGGCAACCAGCCCAGCTACATCGACAGTGCCAAACAACTCGGTGACCGTATGGCCGAAGCAGGTTTAGGCTTGGTCTATGGTGGGGCAAGTATCGGACTGATGGGCGTGGTGGCGGATGCCGTCTTGCAAAAATCCGGCACAGTGATCGGCGTGATTCCTGAGTTTATGCTGGCCTATGAAGTCGCCCATGAGCAACTGACCGAGCTGCATGTGGTCGATTCGATGCACACCCGTAAAGCCTTGATGGCAGCGCGTGCCTCAGCGTTTGTGGCGTTGGCTGGTGGTTTTGGCACACTAGAAGAACTCACCGAGGTGGTGACGTGGGCGCAGCTTGGACAGCACCAAAAGCCGATTATTTTACTCAATCAAAACGGTTACTTTGATGGGCTACTGATGCAAGTGCAACGCGCGATAGACGATGGTTTTTTAAGCGCAGATTATACTGGCAAGATGTTGGTCTGTGAGTCGGTAGCGCAGGTCATGCAGCACTTGGTTGGCTTGTCGGCGCAGCCAGTGACCGCGCCGATTCTGGATTTTTGAGCTTAGGACTTTTGAGTATCGCTTAGGCGCGAATTTTACCGGTAAACAACACTGCGCCAGTCGGTGCGCCAGTTGGCGAGCCGTTTTTCGGTTCGATACTGATCGCCAGCACCGAATCGGCACTGACCAGCGTACTGGCGATATTGCCCAGCACCGCTTGACCGTCACGCACAGGAATCACCCCAAGTGATTTTGGTGCTTGATCACCTTGAATCGTCCACAACTCCAGATCACGATCACTCGGAATCTGTTGTGCGGTCAGGCTACTGAGCAGCAGTTGCTGTTCTTGCTGACGCACAATCCACGTCGGCACGTTGTCAGCATCGACCAGCACCGTCAAATCACGAATTGCCGCAGGCTGTGCGACCAAGATCGGCGGCTCAGTCGGCGTGATGACCGTGTCAGGCCGCAGCATCAGCGCCAAGGCCAGACCGGCCGCGACCGCAGAGCTTAAGCCTGTCCACAACTTCCAGCGTGATACATCATTGGCGGGTGCTTGCGTGCTAGGCTGTTGCGTCATCTGTAAGGGTGGCGTGGCAACCACAGGCGCAGCATGGCCAAGCTGTCGCTCAATCGCCTGCCAGACATGCGCAGGTACGGGTTGTTCGGGCAGTAAACTGGCCAATGGATTCAGCTTGCGCTCCCATTGATACACCGAGTCACGCAAGGCGATATCATGCAGCATGCGGGTTTGCACTTGCGCGCGCGCCGAGCCAGACAATACACCCAGCACATACTGTGCCGCGATCAGGCTCAACGGATATTCGGCTGCTGCGGTATTGCTGTCGGATCCGCTCATGCGACCCCCATACATTTTTTCAGGACATTCAGGCCACGTCGGATCCACGTTTTGGCGGAACCGAGAGGGACTTCCAGTGACGTGGCGACTTCTTGATGGGTCATCCCATCAAAAAACGCCAGTGAAACACAGCGTCGTTGCTGTTCGTCTAGTGTTTCAAAGCACTCTGCCAGCAGTGCGAGATCCTCTTTGCTGAGCGCCTGATTGAGTGGATCTTCTCGCTCATCGGCGGCCAGTTCATCGGTATCTTGCTCAAAATACACCGCAGGTTGTCGGCGCAGTCGGTCAATACAGCGGTTACGCGTGATAGTGGACAGCCATGTTTTGACTGAACCGCGCCCAACATCGTATTGGTCAGCGGCGTGCCACAGGGTTAAAAACACCTCCTGCACCACTTCTTCAGCGGCCTCGCGGCGCTTCAGCAGGCGCAATGCCACCGCATATAACAGCGGCGACACTTGTTCATAGAGCTGGCGAAACGCAATCTTGTCACCGCGGCTCACCTTCAGCAGTAACACACGTTCGTCTGGGGGAAATGCAATCGTCATCTGGCCATCCACTCTCGGTCATCGGGCGCTGTGCCATCCACGCACAGCCGGTACAGCCCACGACGATTTGCCCACGGCTGTCCAGCCCTGACGATAAAATGCGAGCCAAAGAAGTACAAGCACATTTACGCAAAAACATGCCATGTCCAGCGGCGGTGTTATACATGCACACGCCGTCTTGGTGTTGCAGATGAGCCTGCCCAAGCAATGGAGTCCTTTGTTTGGGCAGGCTCAACCGGTTGAGCAGGTGAATGCTCAATTGATCAATCTGGTGGCATGGGGGAGACATGCCAGTGTCGTGCGTCACTAAGATATACGCAGACTTGCGCAGTTTAGATTCAACAATCGGATAAAATCTGACAACGATACTCACCGAGCTGATTGGCTTGATGCGCCACCTTGCTCTCAGGGTTAAAGGCACTGATCCAGCCAGTAACAGAAGTATCAATACACCAATTCACCCCATAAGCGGTCACCTGCCCAGACGGTTGCGACAAATGTCCAAAGATCGCTTGTTGTCCATTCAGCAGTGGTTCAGTTGTGGTGTGTGCTAGCCAGCGCAGTGCGTCCGTGCTGTGTTGCGCCAGTGCAAGATTTGCTGTTGGGCAAGCGTGACTAAACACGTAAGCAGGCGTTTCGACATACGGTAAAAGTGAGTACAAAAATTCGGCGTGTGCTGCGGGCATATTGGCGCGTAACTCTGTCCACAGCGCGTCGGTATGACGGTCGAGGTCGTTTTGTGCGATCAGTAACGCATCAGCATCCAAGCCATACGAAATCAAGGTTTCGACACCACCCCAGCGCAGCCAATGCGACCATAGATCCGCATCGGCAGACTCGTAACACCTCAGCAGCATTTCTTCGTGATTACCCAGAATGCAGTGCAGATTGGGGTATTTGCGTTGCAGCGTAATCAGAAAATCTAACACGCCACGAGAGTCTAACCCTCTATCGACATAATCACCCAAGA
>JBAQKP010000176.1:0-3344 GCA_049301135.1 Moraxellaceae bacterium
TCTTGGGTGATTATGTCGATAGAGGGTTAGACTCTCGTGGCGTGTTAGATTTTCTGATTACGCTGCAACGCAAATACCCCAATCTGCACTGCATTCTGGGTAATCACGAAGAAATGCTGCTGAGGTGCTACGAGTCTGCCGATGCAGATCTATGGTCGCATTGGTTGCGCTGGGGTGGTGTTGAAACCTTGATTTCGTATGGATTGGACACTGAGACGTTAATGGTTGCGCAAAATGACCTTGAGCGCCATACCGAGGCACTGTGGACACAATTACACGCCAATATGCCAGCAGCACACGCCGAATTTTTGTACCAACTGTTACCGTATGTCGAAACGCCTGCTTATGTGTTTAGTCATGCTTGCCCAACAGCAAATCTTGCCATGCCACAACACAGCACGGAGGCTCTGCGCTGGACAAGACAATCCACAACTGAACTGTTGCTGCACGGACAACAGGCGATTTTTGGGCATTTGTCGCAACCGTCTGGGCAGGTGACGGCTTATGGGGTGAATTGGTGTATTGATACTTCAGTTACTGGCTGGATTAGTGCCTTTAATCCGGATACCAAAGTCGCTCATCAAGCCAACCAGCGTGGTGAGTATCGCTATCAGGCCATGCACACGTAAGCTGATTAATCGTAAACAAAGTAAGTGAGTAAGTGAGTAAGTGAGTAAGTGAGTAAGTGAGTAAGTGAGTAAGTGAGTAAGTGAGTAAGTGAGTAAGTGAGTGATTGATATTTTAAAACTAAAACCTTTTTAAACAACGCCGATTCAACCCTGAAGTGCAACATTTTTCACAGCCAAGTTGGACAAGTAGGGTGTAATGTGCTGCGCTCTACCCTCCAACTCGCGATTGGAAAGCACACCCATGCAGCATTACACCCACCTGTCACCCAAAGGATGTGGCAAAGTGTGTTTCCGTTGGAGTGTCGGCGCGATTCCGTACCGCACTGGGCTGGCCTCACAAATTCATACCACTGCTTTAAGTGATAAGCTACTCCCCGAAGGGTGTGGGCAACACTTTCAATCCTTATCCCGAATTGGCGTTATCATAGATAGATAGGCTTGGCGAACGCGATCAAGATGTTTATTGATATACTGGGTTGAGAGGCGATCACGATTGTGCATTTTAAAGTCAAGGCTTTGCGGTACGGTGGCCAATCGGGCATGCGGTAGGCCAGTTGCACTGTTGATTAAGTTATTCACCTCACTTTGAATCGATTGGCTGTATTCTGCTGTGCCACTGAGTTGACCATAGCGCGTCGGAAGGCTTTGTTGGAAGCCAATCGGCAAGCTGACCCGAACACCTGCATAGCTTTTTGTGGAAGACTCAGACGGGTGCTTAGAGCTTTGAAAAAAAACGCTTAAAAAAGTATCCCCAAATGCAAAACGACTATCAACTAGGTAACCGACATCTGCATCAAAAAATTTCCCCGCTTTCACTTCCAGCTGTATATCTTGTCGTGGCAGTTGATAGCGATAACCCGCTACCATCGGTCGGCTTGAGCCTTGATCCGCCGTATGATCAAAAGCCCCACCCAAGACACTCAGCTTATGAGCACCGCTGGAACTTTGCCACCGTCCTTCAATAAATGCTCCACGATAATCTTGGTACATCTGACCCACAGCCGCATGCGCACTGATGCCATTTTTACCTTGAAGATATTGATGCAACATGGCGCGGTCTACACCTTGTTGTAAGGCAGATGCTTGAAATACACCTCCGTTCTGATAGTCTTTTGATTCGTCCAACACAGTGATATGGCGCACCTCAGCCATGAGGCCTGACCAAACCACCGGAACGGTCAACGTACTGACCATGCCAAACGAATAATCGAGGCTACCGAATTCCGTACCTAACGCATAGTTTAACGCTGGCGCCAAACTCAGCTGTGGCCGATAACGCAGGGGGGCTTGATTGCGCACTAACCATGGCCGATGATCCGTTGTCCAAGGCTGAGTCTGCTGCCACCCCTGTAATACAGCGAGATCCGTGACAGGTCGTAGTACGTCTTGTGCGCAGGTTGCACCAGACTGTAACCATGCGCTTAAACAGGCTTGATCGGTCTGTACCGAGAGAACTGTTTGCTCTTGTTGTTCTAGCATGAGCACCAATCTAGCATCTGACTGCTCTGCCAAATCCGACCACACCCCTAGCGCAACACCCAGCGCATCTAGAGTATTCCACTGATAGGCTTGATTTTCCACCGCCACGATCCAGCGATTTTGATCATAGCCGACTCGAATATTTTGGAAGCCTTTTGCCTGTAACTGGTTAGCCAAGTCGCCCGCCATCTCTAGACGCGTCAAAGCGGACGTTTGCTCTGCACGGGCATTCACTTGAGCAGATGCAGCAAGGAAGCTATCCTGTGTGGTGGCCTCAGCTACAGTCCCCACCTCGGTCTTTGGCGTTATACGCTGCCGTTCTGCCGTTAGCGGTACAGGCTCTGCTGCAATAGATTCCGCTGAGTTAGAGCGAGCTTTAGGCTGACTAAAATCTAAGGGCAGTTTGGCACTCACCCCCCACCATAGGTCACGATCCGAAGACTGCTGGCTTTGCTTATTTGCCCCGCTTCGAAGCTCGGCTTGTGCTTGCATACCGGCGGGCAACATTGACGGCAGTGTCAGTAGCCGAATACCAGCCTGAGCCGCTTGTCCATCATATTCGACCAAGCCTTGTAACCAAGGCAACGGCTGCGCCACTAGACTACCAAATACCCCATCGAGCCGTGCTTGTTGCTGACGATTTTTCAAGGCACTTGCAAATCCTAGACTTGCTGCCCAGCTGACATCATCCCAAGTGGCCACGCCGTAATAGCTGCGAAAATTAGTCGCCGCCCCACCCAAGTCAGTCGCGCCAAGCGCAAGATCTGGCATCCAAGCCGGTCGTACTGGCATCACCCAACCAGACCAATCTGGCACTCGAACCTTAACTGAAGCCGATAAATCACGTAAACCACAGTCCGTGGTATAGCAGTTTTCAGAAACAGTATTGGTGGCCAAACGACCAAATACTTCGACCCCTGGCAACAAACCTGCGCCCAATAGATAATTATAGCCATCAACCGTAATACCCTGACCATCTAGATACGGTGTAAAAGCAGCAGCAGCTTGACCGGTAGCTAGGTTGGCAGCAGTAGGTGTGGATAGCGCACCACTAAACCCTAGTGGAGCAATCCCAGACTCGACAGCATAAGTCGGGCAAAACATTACCGAAAGGCACAGCAGCCATGGTGGACGAATAGACATCAGTACTTTCCCAAAGGTGATAGTTAAAAGACAAAAAAGCAGCTCAAGGCTGCTTTTTTGGTATTTTGACGAGCCAACCCTACTTAGTTACCT